>JAGOCE010000103.1 GCA_017998915.1 Candidatus Ozemibacteraceae bacterium | reverse complement strand
CGACTGCCGAGCGCCCGGCATTTGAGGGCTGCGACGGCCGCGGCAAAGCCGAGACAGGTCTGGGTCGGCCAGTGTTTCATCAAGGCGTAGATCAGGCCACCGTGGAAGGCATCGCCGCAGCCGGTCGTATCGACGACGGGGTTGACCTTCCAGGCCCGCTGGCGGAACAGGAGACCGTTCGCGGCCGCCACGCAGCCTTCCTCGCCAAGCGTGATGCAGACCATGCGCGCGCCGTAGGTGGTCAGCTCCTGGAGTGCCTCGACGGGGTCTTTCGTGTTCAGGAAGCTGAACGCAAACCCCTTTCCGACAACGAGATAATCGATCAGCGGAAGCAGGGGCTCGATTTCGGAGCGGTACGTTCCCGAGTCGAGCATCACGGGGATCTTCATCCGGCGGGCGATCTTCGCCGCCTCGATCGATGCCTGGATATGCAGACCGTCGAGGTGCAGGAACCGGCTTTGCCTGATAACATCCTTCTGCAGTTCGTCAACCTCCAGCGGGAAGGCGGAGCCCCGGTGCCAGAAAATCGTGCGGCGCCCCGTTCCTCGCTCGACGGCGATGAAAGCCGTCTGTGATTCCTTGTCAGGCGCCGTAACAAGGCCCTCAAGGTTCACCCCTTCATCACCAAGACCCTGCTGAATCAGCTTTCCGTATTCGTCCCCCCCGATTTTCCCGAGAAACGCGGTCGAGAGCCCCAGGCGCGCGGCCGCCACAAGCGCTGTCGCCACCGGGCCGCCGCCCTGGATCTGAAATGCCGACGTTTCGGCCTTCACGTCGGCGGGCGGATATTCGGCCACCGTCGCGAGCATGTCGATGGAACATTGGCCGAGACCGGCCACGTCGAACCGTTTCATACCCCAGATACTACCGCAATCGATACTCCCGGTGCGAGCGAAGGACAAGAATTTCCGGCGCATTTGCTCAGAAAGCTACGTGATGGCATAATACGGAAGAGAACTTCGACAGGAAACATCGTGATGTGAGTACAGGCAATTCACGCCCCCCTGTATCGGCCGGATCTTCGCCGATCCAGGATTTGCGAAAGCTGTTGTCATCGTGGGCCAAGGAAGCCGGCCCTCCGATGTCGCGCCCCTCATGGAACGATCTCCAGCTGCTGTTGCTCCCCCTGAAAGGATCTCCTGCGGCTTTCTGGGATACCTTTCTTCCCTCGCTTCCCCCATCACACGCGCTTCTCGCGGCCATGGTCATCGCCCAGACGGATTCCCAGGTCCGAGCCGCCTTCCTGCAGCGGGCATGTATGGCTGCTCTCCAGACGCCGCCGGCCCAGCTTTTCGAGATCCTGAACCTGTTTTCGAAAGAGCTCGTTCTATCTGGATTCGGCCCCGCCCTGCTTTCTCCTGCACCCCTCGGCCCTCTGGCCGCAGCCGTCCTTGCAGGGCTCGAGATCACCATCGCGCCCGGCGACATCCCGATCGTGCTGGCCGCCTCGACGGGCGGTGCCCAGGTGCTGGATCATCTCGCACGCCTCGTCCCGCCAGACCACGTCGAATCGGTCATCCAAGACCTCGACACGCAGCTCGATGCCTCGAAACCCGGCATCGCCGACCTGCGCGACGCGTTCGTCAAACGGCTGAAGGCGACTCCCCCGCCACCGCTCACTGCCATGGAAACCAGCCAGACAACGCCGTCTCCCGCACAGGCATCGACGACGGCCCAGCCACCGCGTCCCGAGGAAACCATGGCGCAGGCGCAAGCTCGTCTTGCAGGGCTTCGTCCTGCAGACGCAGGCAGAAGCAAGGGTGGCGATGCAAACACTATATCTAACACTATATCAAGCTCCATGCCCGGCATCGATAGAAATGTGCTGGCAGGGATCATCGCCATCGTCCTCTGCATTCCGCTGGTTCTGTATCTTTCGTCCGATATGACCCAGGAACCGGCTGAAATGACGGCGATGCCGCAGGTTCCCGCGAAAGTGCCGAAATTCTGGATCGACGCCGTCACGAAGCGGAAGATCACGCGCGAATTTCTCGCCGCCGACAACGATTTCCAGATGGGAGAGATGTTCCTGGTCCGGGAGCAGTATGGCGATGCCCTGTCGCTGTTCCGGGATGCCCTGCACGGTGATCCCGGGCATGTGGGCGCGCAGTTCCGGATCGGTTGCTGTCTCTATTCGCTCAATGACTACAAGGGAGCCGCCCAGGCATTCCACAAATCGCTTGAAATGCAACCAGACCTGCCCCAAGCGAACCTGTATCTGGCACGGATTGCCGTGGCAGCCCAGGAGTGGGACAAAGCCATCGCCTACTACCAGAAGGAGTTCGAGCTTTCAAGTGATGTCGCCATTGCCCTCGAATACGCCGGAACG
The DNA here is from genome assembly GCA_017998915.1 of Candidatus Ozemibacteraceae bacterium. GTDB lineage: Bacteria > Muiribacteriota > Ozemobacteria > Ozemobacterales > Ozemobacteraceae > MWAR01. The sequence goes on along the minus strand of JAGOCE010000103.1, from coordinate 9,251 downwards.
CTCAGAAAGCTCGGCCTCTTCCCGGAAGCGATCGCGCTGCTGAGTCGTCTCCCACCAAGGTTTTCCGGCCATCTCGAAGTGGTGAACCTGCTCGCGCAGTTGAAAGAAGACACCAAGGGGCTCACGCCGTGAACAGACGAGCCGTTTCCTTCGTCGAAGTCATCATGGCGATGGGCATTCTCGCCATGTGCATGCTGCCGGTCATGTCCATGTTCGGGTCAACCGGTCGGGCCGTGCTGAAAAGCCAGAATCTCGCCTTCGCCATCGGACTGGCGCACAAGATTTCCCAACACCTGCTCGACACTCCCTACGAAGCGATAACAGAAGTTCCCCTCCCGGGAAACCCGATCGCCGACGGCCCCGACGACGGCTTTTTCAACCCCTTGACGAATTTCAAGACCACCGCCGCAGGCGGGCTTCGTATCACGAAGGCCCAGCTTCCGGAGTTATGGAATTTTCTCCGGAAATACGAGTTCCGATATTATCTGACCGTGAACGATGTCATTTTTGCCGCGGGCGACCGAATGAAATGCGTCGGGATCTTCATCACTTGGAAGGAAGGCGGAAAGGATCTGATTTACACGCTTTACACCTATGTACCAGACCTTTAGACGGAACGGGCGGGGAACGACATTCATCGAGCTGTTGATCGGCACGACGATTCTCGCTCTCATTCTCGGTTTCATCGCCCGCTGGTTCTTCCTGCAGAAGGAGTATCAAAAACGACTCACGCGGATCAGCGACATCCAGAACGACTTCCGTCGGACAAGCTGGGAGATGATCCAGGAGCTCCAGATGGCCCGAACGATCATCTGGCCCCGTATCAATTCCGACGATTCCATCCGGTCCGATACGAAAGTCGTGTTCAAGGATTTCACGGGCAGGATCATCTCGTATTTTCACGTTCCAGGTACGAGCGAAGTGCGCCGGTGCGTGATTCCCAACGGACCGGGCACTCCTGTCGTCAACGCGGCGCCCATCGGCCGGGGCATCGCCACGATGACGTTCACGGCCACGAGCCCGACGAACAGAGTGATCTCCTACTGCATGTCGACGGAAGGCGTTTATTCTCTCGACGCCGTATATCTTATCAACACGGATTGAAACGATGATGAGCAACGAACGGAAAGGCATCGCCCTGTTTGTGGTACTCGGCTTGACGGCCGTGTTCGTGCCCGTTTTGCTGTATCTGTCGCAAATGGGAAGTTCTCAGGTCAGGCTGGCCATGAAATACCACGAAGTGCACCAGTCGGAATCGGCTGCCATTGCCGGTACCAATGCGGGGCTTTCCCGGCTTCGCGGCAACATGACCGGCCTGCAGATGCTCACGAACCTGAAGATCGGTGAGATCGCCTATGATCTGACCATTCAGCCGACCGGCACGGGAATTCTGACCCAGGAGCTGTATCACCTGTTTTCCAAGTCCGCCAAGGGACAGCATGCGTTCATCCTCATGAGCGATGCTGAGCAGATGTATCCCGACCCCGACCCGCCCGTGACGGTCATTCCGCACGACACCTGGAACACGATCGAGCCGTATGACATCAACCTGGCCGCTGACGTGACGTCGATGGAAAACCTTCGCGGGCAGGATGTCCTGAGTTACGAAGCCGCGAAAAATTACGAAAAATCCGTTTCGAAAGCCGCCTATTCCAGCGAACTGATGTCGAAACGGGGCAAGCTGCCAACCGAACTTCAAGCTGACTGGGCCGACATCGTCGGGATTCTCGAGAAAGAAAAGATCACGTTCTGACACGCTGGCGAAGTGTCCCAACCCATTCCGGAAGTTCACAAGTCGAGAGAAAATCGGTTACAATTGATTACAGGAGAGATCCCAAAGGGAGGTACAGATACGTATGAACATCCGACGAACAGCGACGGTGTTCCTGGTCGGACTTTTTGTTTTCACTCTTGGGGCCGTTTCGGCAGATGATGATGATTACAAAAAGGACCGTAAAACTTCGGTCTCGGACAACACCATGAACAGCGTCCAGAGCGAGGGGTTCAGCCTCGTCAGTAAAGATTCCACCCCGGCGGGCGTTCAGGCACGCCCTCTCGGCGAACTCGAACTCGCCATCAAGGAATACCTGATGTATTTCAGCGCCTACCGCGATGCTCAGCAGTCGACGAATGCCAGCGAGCGGTCAAAAGCGCCGCAGTTACTCAGATCGTATCGAACCGCCTACGCCAAGGCGCTGAAAATGATGAGGGATGACAAGCTCATCCATCCGATGATTCCCCAGAATCCTCTCAAGTTTTACATGGATACCGCCAAAGATGCGATTCTCGGCGATCCCAAGGCGCGGAGGCGCGTGTACAAGGAGATCAGGGAGGCCATCAAGAAAGCGCTGAAAGACGGAAAGAGCGCCGATGACATCATCGCGCTCATCAAGGCCAAGATCGAGGCGGCAAACCTGAACTGGCAGCAGAGCAGCTCCGGCTCCGACTCACAGACCGACGGAAAACCTCCGATCATCCAGAGCACTCCCCCCGGTGGTTCTCCAGGAACTCCTCTGCTCCCTCCCCCTGGCACTCCCCCTGGGAAGCCGTAACGATGATGTTTCGTCCCCGAATCGCCTGACACACGTGTAAACACCCTTGACACCTTCGAACGAGAAAAACCAGGCCCAATACTCATGGAAGACCCTCCCCACGGGGGGATTCTTCGTCGTCACCTTGGCGGTGCTGCTTCTCGCGGCACCGCTTTTTACCGCCCTCGACACCCGGCTCCGCGATTACTGGAGCAGACTCCGCCTGAGCGCGGCGGACCCGAGCGCTCATCCTTGGGCGGCAAAACTCGGCAATCTGCTACCGAAGCCGGCTGCTCCGGGTCCGGTCGTGCTGGTCCTGGCTGACGACAGGTCGATTCTTGGCATTCAGAATCTGTATCAGGGAAACCGGCAGGCCTACGCCGACGTCGTGCGCATCATCGCGAGCGCCGGCGCGCGCGTCATCGCCCTCGACACGTTTTTCGGGACGCCGAGCGGCGATGCGAACGCCGACGAGGAGCTCGCGAACGCGGTTTCGGAAGCGGGCAACGTCGTTCTCAAGGCTTTCCGGCGCGGCCCCGAGACGATGACGACGCCGTATCCGACCCTCGCAAGGGCCGGGCACGTGGCGCCATCATATTTCAGCCCGCTGGTCGACGAAACGATACGTCGTTCCTCGGCCATCTTCCGGCCGGCACGTGGACAGCCGGTGCCTGGCTTTCACGCGGAGATCGTGCGGATCTGGCTGGGTCTCCCGCTCCAGAAACTGAGCTATGAGACAGACCAACTCACGTTCAAGGCGGCGTCGGGGCCGATCTCGGTTCCTCTCTCGAACCGCGAATACACGCTGATCAACTACAATTTCGACCCGCAGGCGGTGACCCGCGTGTCGATGTATGACGTGAGGCAGGGCTCCGTCGCCCCGGCCGTCTTCCGCGACAAGATCGTCATCGTCGGGCCGGCCCATTCGATGAGCGAGGAACGGCTGTTCACGCCTCTCGGCAAGCCCGAGTTCCCGCCGTTCATTCATGCCGTGGCCGTGTCGAACTACCTCGACGGCACCTCACTGACCCCCGCGCCGCCGTGGCAGGCGCCGCTCGCGGCTGCAATCGTACTCGCCATAGCGGCGTTCATGTTGGCTCCGCGGCTGCAGCCATTTGCGTTCGGGGCAATCAGCCTGTCGGGCACGATCGCGCTGTTCGCCCTTTCCGCCGGCGCCTTCTTCGGATACGGCCGGATCATCGACGTCACTTCGACCGTCGCCGCGCTCGATTTGACCTTCTTTTTCGCCATCGGCATGCGCTATTACGCCGAGCAGTCCGACAAGCTGCGCATCAAGAACGCGTTCCAGCACTACGTCACGGCGTCGATCGTGAACGAGATCCTGAAAGACCCCGCCAAGCTCAACCTCCACGGGGAAGAACGCTGTCTTTCGCTTTTCTTCTCTGACATCGAAGGTTTCACGACGCTGTCGGAAGGGCTTTCCCCGCTCGTCGTCGTGAACCTGCTCAACGAGTATCTGACCGAGATGACCGACATCATCTTCAAATACGACGGATTGCTCGACAAGTATGAAGGCGATGCGATCATGGCGGTGTTCGGCGCCCCGGTCGACCAGGCCGACCACGCGATCCGGGCCTGCAGATGCGCGCTCGACAGCCAGAGGGCGCTTGCCGAGATGCGTGCCCGGTGGCGGAAGGAAGGCAAGCCTGAACTTTTCGTCCGGATCGGCATCAACACCGGCGTCGTGGTTGTCGGGAACATGGGCTCACGGATGCGGTTCGACTACACCTGCATCGGCGACAACGTCAACCTCGCCGCCCGTCTCGAAACCGCCAACAAGATGTTCGGAACCAGTATCCTGATAAGCGGCGACACCGCCGACCTGGTCAAGCCGGCGATTCTCTGCCGCTTCCTCGGCATGATCCGGGTCGTTGGCCGCAAGCAGGCAGTGCCGGTCTACGAGGTTCTTGCGCGGCTCGACGGTCATGGCGGTGAAGATCTCGAACTCCAGGAACACAAGAAGAAGACCTACGAGGATGCTCTCCAGATGGCCCTCAACCGGAACTTCGCCGGTGCCATCATGTATCTGACACAGTATATGTCGGCCGAGGTCGAGGACAGACCGGCGCGGCTGCTTCTCGAGCGTTGCAAGGCGTATGCCGCGGCCCCGCCCCCACCCGACTGGGACGGCATCATGATCCAGGAACAGAAATAGCATGGCGGCTGTCGACGGGCTGGTGTATCATCGGATCATGCGACGCCTGCTTCCTTCCCTGATCCTCTTCACGGCACTCGGTGCGGTCATGCCCTCCCCCGCCGCCGCCTGGCGGAAGTGGGAACACGTGCAACCGCACGATCTCGAGATCACCCTCCGGTCGGACACGCCCGAAGTCGTTGCCGGTGAGGTCGCGACGTTCACGATCAACGTTCGCAACCGCACCGACAAGACGGTCGATATCCGTTTCGAAACCGGTCAGCGCTGGGATCTCGCCGCGTTTCACAACGCGACGCAGATCTGGCGCTGGTCAAACATGCTCCGCTGGGAGGACGCCCCACACAGCATTCCGATCAGGACGGACAGGCCCGAGACAGCGACTTTGTGCTGGCGGACGGTCGATCGCAACGGCGCTCCGCTTCCGCAGGGCGTGTATAAAGTGCAGGGCATGGTCATGTGTGAGCCGCGGGCCCTCGTGACCAACGCCGTCGCGATCCGGCTTCTTCCGCCGGTCGAGCGACGCCTCGACACCATGAGGGTCAAGATCGGCTCCCATTTCGAGGTCAAGGTGCCGCGATTCGTCAGGGACCGGCAGGTCCGATGGGAGATAGACTACGACGACAACGACAACCGGATCGACCCCGTCGAGCGACGAAGTGACGACAAGGACGAGATCATCACGTTCGTCGCCAAGCGCGTCGGTCACGTCACGGTCCGCCTGTACGAGCATCCCGAATTCAAGCACGCCGACAGTTCCCTCGAGCGACGCACCTTCCGCGTCGAGGTCGACGAGAGCGACTGACGGCAACAGCCACCGGAGGCCCACATGAGCAGTCCTCACTCCAGCAAGCGCACCATCGAAGAGCTGATGCTCGAAAAACAGATCCTCACGTCCGAGCAGCTCGAAAAGGCTCATAACATCCAGGCGCAGACGCTCGAACGCCTCGAGGAGATCATCATCCGGCTCGGGTTCATGGCCGAGAAGGATCTTCTCGAGCTCTGGGCCGAGTTTCTCGGCGTCGCGGTGGTCGACCTGACCAACATCAAGGTCGATGCGAAGATCCTGTCGCTGATCCCGGAATACCAGGCCAAGCAGTATAAGATGATCCCCTACAAACGGGCCGGCAACCGACTGACCGTCGTGATGGCCGACCCGTTCGACATCATGGCGCAGGACATGATCGCCTTCCTCACCCAGTGCAAACTGGACATCCTCATCGCGCCCAAGGCTCAAATAGAGCTAGCTATAAAACAGTTGTATTCCTGGGAGGGTTTCTCGGTCGCCGGCGAGGAAAGCTTCGTCGGCGGTGGCGCGGGCGGCGAGTCGGGCGAAGATCTCATGCGCCGCACGTCCGAGGAAGGACCGGTGGTCCAGTTCCTCAACGCGATCTTCAAACAGGCGATTCTCAAGCGCGCCTCCGACATCCACGTCGAGCCGCGAGAGGACATTCTGCTGGTCCGGTTCCGCATCGACGGCATCCTGCACGACGCGATGACCGGGCCCAAGAGCCTGTTGGCGCCGCTGATCAGCCGCATCAAGATCCTGTCCCACCTCGACATCGCCGAGCGGCGCATGCCGCAGGACGGCCGCCTGAAGGTGAAGATGGAGAACCGCGAGATCGACTTCCGCGTCAGCACCGTGCCCAGCCTGCTCGGGGAAAAGGCCGTGCTGCGCCTGCTTCAGCGCGAGGCTTCGTTCGACCTCGACAACATCGGCTTCCTTCCCGAGGATCTCGACAAGCTCAAGGCGGTCATGGACGAACCCTACGGCATGATCCTCGTCACCGGCCCCACAGGCGCCGGCAAGACGACGACGCTGTTCGGCATGCTGAAATACTTCAACAATACCGAGATCAATATTTTCACCATCGAGAACCCGATCGAGTATCGCATCGACGGCATCACGCAGGTCCAGACGAACGAGAAGATCAACCTCGACTTCGCCCAGGGGCTGAGAGCCGCCCTGCGCCAGGATCCCGATGTCATCCTCGTCGGCGAGATCCGCGACCTCGAGACGGCGGAAATTGCCTTCAGAGCCTCGCTGACCGGCCACAAGGTGCTCTCGACCCTGCACACGAACAACGCGGCAGCATCGATCAACCGCCTCATCGACATGGGCGTGCCGGCCTACCTGGTCACGGCCGCGGTCCGGGCGGTTATCGCTCAAAAGCTTCTCCACCGCATCTGCCCACACTGTCGAACGGAGTATCGGCCCTCACCGAAGACGATCCAGCGCCTCAAGCTGTCGCCCAACAAGGTGATGGGCGCGAAGTTCTTCAAGGGAACAGGGTGCAAACATTGCAACCAGAGCGGCGTCTACGGCCGCCAAGGCGTCTACGAGGTTTTGATGGTGACACCCGCCATCCGCGACGTCATCGTCGATGGCGGCGGGCAGGAAGCGACGATCAAGCGCGTCGCCCGGCTCGGCGGCATGAAAACCCTGCGTGAGATCGCCGTCCAGCGCGCCCTCGAAGGTGCCTGCACGCTCGAAGAGGTGCTGTATGTCACCCCGTCCGACGACGAGGCTCCCGGCCTCGGAGCGGCGGGTCTGGCGGCGGTCCTCGGACGCGGTGCGGGACAAACGCTCGCAGTTCCGACCGTCGCCTCGCCGGCCGGAGGCACGGAAGCCGGCGGCCAGGGCGAGCGTCCCCTCGACATGAACGACCCCGTCATCCGGTCGCTGATGACGCGCCTCGAGGAGGAATTTTTATTCTTTTCCGACGAGGATATCTCGACCAAGCTCCAGATGAGCCTCTTGCAGGTACAAGAGGCACGGGGTTCCCTCGGCCTTACCCATGACCGTGAAGGCTTCCGGAAACGGTTCGGCCGCCACCCCGAAGAGTTGAGCGAAGATGAGGTCCTCGGATTGATCGAAGACGTCCAGGAACGCCAGGGCCGGCTGCCCGGTTTCGTGTTCGACGATCCTGCGTCGGGCGAGATCTTTGCGAAGACCCTCACGAAGATGGCGTTGAAGCTGCTTTCCGGTCGCGTAAGCGATCCGGAACAGATTCCGGCAGCATTTTCCGACGAATTCTGCGCCGGATACGGTTTGGACCAGGCCATCGCGTGGGCAGGCGGAAGCCGGTTCAGATTAGTCGAACTGGTCCTGCCCGAACGGTACAAACCCTGGCAGTTCGGCGAGGCGGACGCCTGGATCGCGAACGGCGACCTCGGCGAGCGCACCCGTGAGGCCCTCGAATGGCTGATCACGACGAACCTGGGATGCAGCAGGGGCGATCTTCCGCAGATGCTGACCGCTGAGGTCATGCGGAACTGCGGCCTCGACGTCCTGTTGCAGCGCCACGGCAATTCCGTCTATCGTATGGTTCAATCTATATATCCAGGAGTATTTCAACCCTGGCAGTTCGTCGACGAGGAGTCGATCATCTGGTTCCGGGAAGACCGGTATGAGACGGCCCGAGCGGCCACGCGGTGGCTGATCGAGTCGCGGCTCGCGCTTCCCCTCGAGGAAGTGCCGCGCAGGCTCACGCTCCGCGACTTCCATCAGAACAACCTTTCGAAGTTGCTCGACCTGTTCAACCAGAACCTCTTCCAGGTTGTCGACAACGCGTATCCGAACCGCTTCAAGGCCTGGGAATACTCTGAGCAGAGCGACCTGTGGCGCTCGGCCGACGCGCTCGACAAGGCCCGAGAGGCGACCGCGTGGCTGATCGGGGAACGACTGCAATGGGAAACGGCGAAGGCGCCGGCCCAGCTGACGCGCCGCCACTTCCTCAACAACGGCCTGGGCTGGATGATCGGCAGTTTGTTCAACCACTCGCCGTTCCTTGCCCTCGAGAACAGTTTCGAGGAGCTGAAGAACAACGAGATCTTCCAGAAGGCGCTGTTCGGATATGCCCAGGAAATCCGCGACATCACCACCCGCTGGCAGACGCTCGCCGAGAAGATCGCCCTGAACCATTTCGGCAAAGCGAAGTTCAAGGTGACGCTGCCGAACCTGAAGGTCGCACCGATCGTGCCCGAGACCGAAAGCATCTACTACAACGCCGCGAACCAGATCGAGTATGTTCCGCAGATCGTCGTCGCCAAGCTCAGCGCCTACGATGATTTCAGCGACTTCTCCAACTGGGTCCCCTACTGCGACAGGCTCGTCTACTGGGTTCTTGCCGACGACCGCGCGCCCGGCTACGCGCCGCCCTCGCACCCCAAAGTCAAGCTGGCCTTCTCGGACAGCCTCATCGGAAGCTTGCGCACGAAGGGGCTCCTCGATGTCGTTGAAAAGGTGAACTCGCTCAAGAACGGCTTCGACCGGCTTCTCGACCGGAAGGCGCCCGCCGGGATGTGACGTTCAGCCGGCCGGCGGACCGTCGCCGGACCGGCCCAGGTGGACCTCGGCCCAGACGCCGAACATAAACAGCCCCCAGAGGGCGAATCCCCAGTCGCGCCGCCTCTCTTCGAGTTCGCGGTGCAGGGCCATGATCCGCTCCGTGTCCGGAAACCACGTTCGGAACAGCGGCGAGCGAATTGTTGCCACGAAGGCATCGCGAAGCGGCCCCGCAAGCCAGCCGGAAACAGGGCTGTTG
>JAGOCE010000501.1 GCA_017998915.1 Candidatus Ozemibacteraceae bacterium | reverse complement strand
ACCTCGAGCCCCGTCAGCATGACGACTGCGTTGCGGGGAGGGACGGTCAGACGTTTGAACTCGAGCAAGATCGTCCGGTCGGGGAAGAGGATATGTTCGCGGCCGCCGGCGATTCTCGAGACGCCCAGACGGCTTTCGGTCATTCTATAGGATATCGTATCGATACCGGCGGTCGCGCCTTTCTCGTCCCACGTCAGCCGTTCGAGGATGAGTTCGCCCTTCGCCAAATCTTCGTCGGTTGAGAGAATCTTCTTCGCCTGCTCGAGGTCCTCGAGGAGATGGCCCATCACGATATCGGCCGCGAGCAGATTGGTCAGGTGGCCGGTTCCGGAGCGGAACGTGTGCATCGCGCCGACCGTCATCCGGCTGATGACGAGGATCAGCAGGGCGGAAATGGCGACCGAGGCGACCGTCTCGACAAGGGTGAGACCGACCGACGCGTGGCGCATCATATTATTTCGGCGCATATACGAGCCCAGTCAGCTTCAGGCTTCTCGGCCGCGTTTCAGCCATCCAGGTCACGACGGCGGTGACGGAGCGGTATCGGCAGGGCCACTCGGAGTTGCCCGTTTCCATCGGCCTGACGATCAGTTTTCGGGTGAACCTGACCGAGTCGATGGAGGTCTGGACGCCGTCGATGTCGATCGATGGAAAGGGCGTTCCGTCGTCTCCGGTTTCCTCGACGCCCTCGTAACCGCGGGCCGTCGCGTAATCGACGAGTTCCGACGCATACTGCCATGCCAGGGCATCGTCGCGGGTTTTCATGGTGCCCACATTCGTGCGCGAGAAAAACCAGAGAATCGGGAGCAAGCCGGCGGACAGCACGAACACCGCCACCATCAGCTCGGTGAATGAGAAACCCTCTCGACGTCGCACGTTCCTCTTCATTTCAACTCCTGGGGATACTGATCGAAACTGTAGCTCAGCAGGGCTTCGTCGCCGGAGCGTTTGTCGCTTCCGGCGGGCAGCGCGGCGAGCGGGGAAAAGTAGGTCAGCTCCGTTCCCTTGAACCCGGCGGCCTCGTCGCGGCTGGACACAAGCTTCTTCATGGCCAGGGCGCCCCTGATCGATCTCGGCGGGCGCCGGAATACGACCCGCCCCTTGCCGGTCCTGTCGGAATCGGCGATGACGGCTGCCTGTACTGTATCTCCGGGGTTGCAGTCGAAGATCACGTCTCCGTCCAAGGCGACCAGGCAGAGCAGGCTGTTCTCCTTCTCGACGTGGGGGGAAATCTTCGCGGAAACGACGATGTCGCCGTGCTCGACGATCAGCCCCGCACCGGATTTGTAGGTGAGGGGCCGATCGATCCGGATGTCGGAGGCGAATGTCACCCAGCCGTTCACGGAAAGCGCGTCGTTGAACAGGAGATTCTGTTTCCTCAGGAACGACGCGGCGTCGGCGTTCCCCGCGTTCTCGAAGCGGTAGGAGATGCGCGAAAGGGCGACCGCCGGGCTCAGAAGATCCGTCAGATCCTTCAGGTCGGCGACGTCGGGATAGACGCCAGCGAAGACGCCGGGGGCCGTGTGGAACGCAGGCATGTCGGATGTCGGGTTGTTCCCGGGTTTCGTATAGATGCTGAGCGGATCGGCATCGTCATATAACAGGGGAGCGTCAGGATCGTTCGGCTTGTCGATGTATCCCAGGGCCTGATTATAGGGACGATGACGAATGCGGGGAGAATATAATTGAATATATTTCGAATAGGATTCATACGATCCGTCGAGAGCGAATCCCTCCCTGAGCGGGGAATACGCAGGCTGGGCGATGAGATCGACGTAGTAGGGCGGGGGATCGAGAGGCGCCTTGAACGTGAGGTTCTGGAGAATCTGCGGAACGAACGTGCCGTCCGCTTCGACCAGGAGCATCGCGAGAGAGAGATACCGGCTGTAGACGTTTCCCAGGACGAGGGTGGCCGATGGGCGACGCTGAACGCCGAACAGGCGGAAGATCGAAGCCAGCTCCATCCTTCCCGCCTCGACGATCGCCTTGCCGGGTTGTCCCGAAACGATGGGAGCCAAAAACGATCGGCTTCTCGGATCGGGATCGTCCGAGACGCCCTGGTCCATGAGCGAGATGGTAACGCGCTTGCCCGCGGAGGTGTGGCCTTCCGGATACGGGGTGTAAAAGCCGTCGCCGGTGAGGGGAACGCGGAAAAACTGGAATCCTTCGCCCGAGTTCGCATTGGGCGCGTGAATATCGGAGCGGGCGAGGTTCAGGAAGATCCTGCCGGTTCCGCCGAGATACACGAGGCCGCGCGGATCTTCGACGAAGTTTCGCAACTCGCGCCTCAGGGGAAGGTTCTGCTCGTCGTCATTGTTCAGAACGAGCGGTACGGGTTTCACTCCCGAATCATCGTGGTTTCCCATGCGGTTGACGCTGACCTGGTTGTAATCGGTTTCGGAATCCCCCGGGGAGAGCGCTGCATCCTCGACATAGAGGTTGAACTTCGACAGCACGGGAGCGTGAATCGTGCAAATCCTGACGGGACAGGCGTAGTCGAAATCGACGGAGGAAACGACGCGATCGCCGTTCATCAGTTTGAGATTGATGCTGATCCTGACGTTGCCGGCTTTTTCGCGTGTATAC
>JAGOCE010000500.1 GCA_017998915.1 Candidatus Ozemibacteraceae bacterium | reverse complement strand
CTCAAGCTCGGCATGCCGGCCGTCGTCATCCTGCGGGCCGAGTGATGACGTCGACGCCGGCCGGGTCGAGTCGCCTCGATGGCCTGACCAAATCATTCGGCGTCGTCACGGCGGTGGACCACCTCTCGCTGAACGTCGACGCGGGAGAAATCTTCGGCCTCGTCGGCCCGGATGGGGCCGGGAAAACGACCTGCCTGCGCATGCTGGCCGCCATCGTCACTCCCACCTCGGGCTCGGCCCATGTCAACGGCCGCTCCATCGTCGATGAAGGCGATGCCCTGAAACACGAAATCGGCTACATGAGCCAGAGATTCGGCCTCTACCCCGACCTGACCGTTCTTGAAAACCTCGACTTCTACGCCGACCTGTACGGTGTTCCCACCTCCGCCCGCACCGCCGCCTACGATCGGCTGCTGGGCTTCAGCAGGCTCCTGCCGTTCAAAAACCGCCGGGCGGGCCATCTTTCGGGAGGCATGAAGCAGAAGCTCGGCCTCGCCTGCGCGCTGGTCCACACGCCGCGCGTGCTTCTGCTCGACGAGCCGACGAACGGCGTCGACCCTGTCTCGCGCCGCGATTTCTGGCGCATTCTCACGGGGCTTCGCCGCGAGGGCGTCACCATTCTCGTCTCGACGGCCTATCTCGACGAGGCCGAACGATGCCACCGTCTTGCCATGCTCCACGAGGGCCGCCTCTTGGCCCTCGGCACGCCGGCCAAGATGAAGGCCCTGATGCCGGGCACGCTCCTGGAGCTGGTCGTATCGTCGGCCCGCAGGGCGGCCGCCGTGCTGAAACCACACTTCCCCGCAGGCCGCGTCAACGCGTTCGGCGACCGCATCCACATCGTCACGCGCGCCCCGGCCGACGACGTCCGGAACGCCTCTGAAAGGCTTTCCGCGGCGGGACTGCCCGTCCGTGAATCCCGAGAGATCTCCCCCACCCTGGAAGATGTGTTCGTCGCTCTCGTCACGAGCGAAGGCCGCGAAGGGACCACTCCGCATGCCGCCTGACGTCTCACGCCCCGCCGTCGAGGTCGAATCTCTGGTGAAACGGTTCGGTGAGTTCGTTGCGGTGAACCGCCTCAGCTTTTCGGTGGCGCCGGGCGAGATCTTCGGCTTCCTCGGCCCGAACGGTGCCGGGAAGAGCACGACGATCCGCATGCTGTGCGGCCTGCTTGCCCCCGACGAGGGGCGCGGCACCGTCGGGGGCCTCGATATTTCGACGCAACCGGAGCTGATCAAGGCGGCCATCGGCTACATGAGCCAGCGGTTTTCGCTGTATGAAGACCTGACGGTCGAGGAGAACCTCGATCTATATTCAGGAATATACGGAGTCCCCGCTAGCCGTCGGAGCGCCCAGAAAAGCAGGGCGATCGAGATGGCCGGGCTCGGCCGGCACCGGCACAGCATGACCCGCGACCTGGCGGGAGGCTGGAAGCAGCGGCTCGCGCTCGGCTGCGCGATCATGCACGAGCCGCGCATCCTGTTCCTCGACGAACCCACCTCCGGCGTCGACCCCCTGAGCCGCCGCCGGTTCTGGGACCTCATCGCAGAACTCGCCTCGGACGGGGTGACCATCTTCGTGACAACGCATTATATGGACGAGGCCGAGTATTGCGACCGCCTGGCGCTCATCTACCACGGCGACATGATCGCCCACGGCTCTCCGGCGGACCTGAAGCGGGAACACGCCGCAGGCCTGCACGAACTCCGATGCGGCGCTCTCGAGGAGGCGCTCGAGCTGATCTCCTCGTTTCGGGACGTGCGGGACGCCGCGCTGTTCGGGGCGACGCTGCATTTCACGCCCGGCCCGGCGGCGGACGTCGCGGCCGTCGCAACCAGGCTCCGCGCGGCGGGCATCGCGGACGCCGTCGTTTCCCCGATCAGGCCGTCGCTCGAAGACGTGTTCGTCGAGCTGATCGAAGCCGACAACCGCGCCAGGGAAGGGCAGGGTTGAAGCGATGATCAGCCTGATGCGGCTCCGGGCCGTCGCGCGCAAAGAGTTCCTGCACGTGATTCGCGACCCGCGGAGTCTCGGCCTCGCCCTCGCCCTGCCGATGTTCTTGATGCTGCTGTTCGGGTATGCCCTCTCGCTCGATGTCGACCGCGTGGGCCTGCTCGTTCTCGATCGGTGCGATACCAGCCTCAGCCGCGATCTCATCTCGAGGTTCGCCGGATCGAGATACTTCCAGCTCGCCAGATATATATTTTCATATACAGATATAGACCGGGCATTCGATCACCGGGAGGCCATCCTCGCGCTCATCATTCCGGAGGCGTTCGATCGTGAACTCGGTGCGGGCCGGCCGGTGACGGTCCAGGTCATCGCCGACGGCAGTGACGCCAACACCGCGACGATCGCCCTCGGCTATGCCGAGGCGGTCATCGCCGCCTTTTCCGGCGACATCCTGATCGAGCACCTCCGCCGTCAGGGTCGCAAACCGCCCGACACCCCCGTCGAGATCCGACCCCGCGCCTGGTATAACCCCGACATGGAGTCCCGGCTGTTCATCATCCCCGGCGTCATGGCCGGCGTGCTGATGATCATCGCCGGCCTCCTGAAGCCCCTGAGCGTCGCCCGCGCATGGGACACGGGCACG
>JAGOCE010000102.1 GCA_017998915.1 Candidatus Ozemibacteraceae bacterium | reverse complement strand
CTCAGGTCCGGTTCACAGGTCGGCGTGAACATCCAGAGCAACAACCTCTGGGGCTCTTCCTCCTCCTACTGGACCTACATCACCGTTCCCTGACCCTGTTCCAGCAAAGACCTGCCGCCCGGCGTTTCCGCGCCGGGCGGTTTTATTTTATATGATATTCTTTTTCTCCGTTCACGTTTCGACAGGTTCAGCACGAACGGAAGACCGTCGGGTTCATGCAAAGGTTCTCAGGATCTCACCCTTTGCCCTAGAGCAACATTTGTCAATTCGGGAATAAATCTGTAGAATGAACACATAATCATCATCAGGGGGCATCTGTGACACACAGGACAGTATTGGCCGCGGCGTTCGCTTTTTCGGTCGCGTTCAGTTATCCGACCTGCGCTGCACCGGCCTCGGGGCCGATCGTCGAGTCAGGGCCGGCGCTCAGTCTCTCGATCGAGCAGCCCGCGCAGTATCAGAAAGCGCTCAAGACTGACCTGGCCCTCTTCCTGAAGAGCGCGGAACAGCTCGAGCGATACTGCGAAACGGTCCTGACCGACACCTCCTTCATCGCCCGCGCCGGCATCGAGACGGCGGCGCTGTCGCCCCAGCAGCTGCGCGGCGTTTACCGCTTCTGGTCGTCGTTCGGCAAACACCTGGACGCCCTCGAGTCGATCTCCGACCGCTGGCATCGTGGCTGGGGCACGTCTCTGTTCGACAACCAGGTCAGGGAAGGTTTCGAAGGGTATTTTCTCGGCATCAACGCGAAGATCAGCCGCCTGCTGGCCGTTTCCCGGCTCACACATTATCTCGCAAAGCGGAAGAAACTGCGTTCCCTGTTCGACGAAGCCGTTCCCGAATACAAGATCCAGGCCGAAAAGCTCACGCATCATGCGCTTGGCGCCGTGAGTCCACGGAATGTGCTCGCGATGTACCAGTTCCATACCTCGCACCAGGAGAACGCGAAGCGTTTCTATCGCGGCTCCTCGAAGGCGTTCCGACCGGCCGTCGACACCGAGGGAACGCTGATCCGATATTTCGGAGGCACCAAGGAGATTCTCGATGGCCTGATCCTGCGCATCGCGAAAGATCCGACCTGGTATAAATACGCATTCGGCTCGTTCGCCGAGGATGCGATGAACCTTATCTCGCCGATGCAGGAAGCCCTGTTCACCTGGGTCGGCGACACCCGCGTCAAGAAGAAACAGGCACGCCTGATCAGGCCCGAGCAGGTCGACGTGATGGAGGCTTTCCTCCAGCCCGGCGACATCATTATCGAGCGGCAGAACTGGTATCTCTCGAACATCTTCCTGCCCGGCTTCTGGCCGCACGGGGCGCTGTATGTGGGCGATGCCGCGAAACTCGCGACGTTCCTCGACGGCGATCCCCAGGTCAAGGCGCATTACGCGAAACGCCGGTTCGCCGGCTTCATGGACTGGCTGCAGAAAACATACCCGGAAAAGCATGCGAGCTTCGTCAAGGCCCCGGCGAAAGGCGAGCACCCGAAATGCGTGCTCGAAGCCATCAGCGACGGCGTGGTGCAGAACACCCTGCGTCATACCTGCTATGCCGATTATATCGCCGTCCTGAGGCCGCGTCTCTCGAAGCTCGACATCGCGCAGGCGCTCGAAGCCGGCTTCTATTACAACGGCCGGGCCTATGACTTCGATTTCGACTTTTACAGCGAATCCGACCTGGTCTGCACCGAGTTCGTCATCAAGTGCTACGCCCCGTTCAGGAGCAAGAAAGGTCTCGTCTTTCCCACCGAATCAGCGATGGGAAAACAAGCCGTGCGCGCGGACGAGTTCATCCGGACGTTCGAACGGGAAAAGGGCTCGCCGAAAGCCCAGCTCGAGTTCGTGTATTTCCTGCGCGGCATCGAAAAGGCCGGGAAAGCGGTCGTCGCCGACGAGAAGGCCCTGATCGAGTCTCTGAACTGGCGCGGCGGGCTTCCAGGACCCAAAAACTGACGGAAGGCGACCCGGCAAGCCCAGGCAGTCGTTTCAGCCGCGCATGCATGCCGGGCTGAGTAGGCACCATGGCGAAGACATCCCACCCCTGGCTGCGCATTTTCCTGCCGTTCGCGGCGGGGTATTTCCTGTCGTATCTCCTGCGCAACGTCAACGCCATCATCGCGCCGGAATTGATGAGCGAATTGTCGGTGTCGGCCGCCGACCTCGGGCTTCTCACCTCGGCCTATCTGTTCGCCTTCGGGGCCTTTCAATTGCCGCTCGGCATTCTGCTCGACCGATATGGTCCGCGCCGCGTCGAGACGATCCTGCTGCTGATCGCCGTCGGCGGCTGTCTCCTGTTTTCGCAAGGGCATGATCTTCAGACGCTCGCCGTCGGCCGAGCCTTGATCGGCCTCGGCGTATCGGCATGCCTGATGGCGTCGTTCAAGGCGTTTTCCCTGTGGTTTCCCCCAGAGCGTCTCGCATCGCTCAATGCCGCCGTCATGGCCGCCGGCGGACTGGGCGCCCTAACGGCGACATCTCCCCTCGCCTGGGCGCTCGAGCAGACAGGGTGGCGCGGCATCTTCCTCGCGCTCGCCGCGCTCGCCTTCGCGGTCGCGGCCGGAATCTTCACGACTCCCGTCAGACAGGCCGCCGGAACCACCGAGACGCCTGGCGAGCAGCTACGCACGATCGGTGACATTCTTGCCAGTTCCGCGTTCTGGCGTTACGCGCCGCAGGCCGCCCTCGTCTCGGGAGGGTTCATGGCGCTCCAGGGACTCTGGGCCGTTCCCTGGCTGATGACAGTCAATGGCTGCACGCGGGACACGGCCGCCTTTCACCTTCTGCTGGTGAGCCTCGCCATGCTCGCCGGCTTCGCCAGCCTCGCCGTTGCAGTCGAACCTCTCGCCAGACGGGGGCTCACCCCGGAGCAGATCCTCGTCGGAGGCATCGGCGGAGGCGTCGCCGTGATGGCGCTGATCATCTTCGACGCCGGACCCACGCACCTCCTGTGGTTCGCGCTGGGCCTGGTGTTCGCCATCAGCAACCTTTCGTATGCCCTTCTGAGCGAAAAGTTTCCGCCCCATCTTTTCGGCCGTGTCAACTCCACCCTCAACATTTTCGTTCTCGGCGGGGCATTCGGCATCCAGTGGGGCATCGGCATCCTGGTCGACACATTCAGCGCCGCCGGTTTCACTCAACCAGCGGCGTTCCGCCTCTCCTTCGGCGCTCTTCTCGCCGTCCAGATTCTCGCCTGGATCTTTCTCCTGTTCCCCGGGAAAAAGCAGATACAGCACTGAATCCCACACGTTCGTCCTGTAAAGAACCATCCAAAGCGACATTTGACGCTTCCGTCCCCCGTACGTACAATTGTAACAATCGAAATGAATAAGCCTCTTTCGAGGGGGAGTATCATGAATAACCATCTCTTCATCAGAACGTTCAAAGCCGCATTTCTGATCGTCGGGCTCGTCCTGGCTGTCGCGGCGGCCGCCACCGCCGGCGTCATCGACAACGCGAAGTTCGTCATGAACAACGGCGCTGCGATGGTCAGTCATTCCCGCAACATCACCTCCGGCGTCCGTGAGCTGTACCGCGAGCGCCAGTCGGTGCGCAATTTCATCGAGAGTGCCGCCACGCTCATCCAGGCATACAAGGGGCTTTCCGCCCAGCGGAGCGCCAACATCCCGCAGATTTTAAAAATAGCATCAGCCATAGACACACTCGTCCGCGAGTATAATTACATCGCACCCAAGGCGAAGGGTGTCTTCACGAAGATCAAACCCGATTTGAAGTTCTTCGAATCGATGCAGGAAGTGAAGAGCATCAACCTCGGCGACACTACCTCAAAGCTGCAGATCAAGACGATTTCCGACAGCACGCTCGGCAATCTATCCGGCCTCGCCGGCTGGTCCCGCGTCTGGGATTCGATCAAAAGCAAACCGACCAATATCTTCCGCTGGGGCCGCCTGAGCGACGAGTACAAGCTGGGCAAGGCGGAAGGCGGGCTGGCGCTCAAGGCCTGCCAAATTGCGATGGAAGGCATGTCGTATTACGACGAGGCCGACAAGTCTCTCGGCCAACTCCTCGACATCCGCAAGCAGATCAACGGGATCGTCAGCGGCGACCTGAGCGCCATCCTGAACATCAGCTCGACGGTCAACAGCATCCAGAGCGCCGGGGGCTCGGTCGATCGGCTTTCCAAACTCATCGACAGTGCTACGCCGCGATTCAACCAGCGGTTCAACGAGCTCAACGCCGCCCAGGATGCCTATCTCAAGGCCCACCAAGCATACCAGGCGAAATACAGCGTCACCGTCGGCAACACAGCCACGACCGCCACGACCGTCCCGACGACCACGACCCGCGCGACATCGGCCCAGGCCACCACGCCTGCCACCTCTTCCAGCACCGCAATCGATCTGAAGAGCGCAATGACGGCGTATCAGAAGGCATACCAGGAGTATACCGCCTGCGTCCAGGATTCCCAGTCGTCGCAGGAGCAGATTCAGGCGGCAATCGAAAAGCTTCGGACCACGCGCGACCGGTATGAACGAGCCAAGGCTGCCGCAAGATAAGAGTTCTCGAATCAAGAGCGGGGCGCCTTCCTGGTGCCCCGTTTTTCTTTGGTTCGTATTGAAGCGATCCCGTCCGCGGGTTACACTGTGTCCAGAGAACCAAGAGGGCACACACCAGGATGACTCCAGGAAGAGGAACCGCCGTGCGTCGCGCGATATCGCTCGTCTCGTTCGTCACGATTCTCATCCTGATCCCGTTTTCCGCGGCATGGCACATCCTTGATGTTCTCGAGAAACAGGAAACGGAGCTGGTTCTCGGAACCGCATCGGAAGACCTTCAGGAAATCACCGCGCACCTTTCCCGCCTTGCCCATCCCGAAACGGCATGCCTCGAGCTTGCCGACCGCCTTTCCCGCACCGTCACCTGGAACGGCGACCTTCGACGGGCACTGAGCGGGTGGCCCGCAGACGCGGTCAGGCTGTATCTTTTCGATCCCGCTGGCAGGCGCGTCCAGCGCGCGGACTGCCACGCTGGAATGACCGTGGCATCCGAGCGGGTGTTCGGTCTGTTACTCCGGGCGGCGCATGAAGAGTCATCCCAGCTTACAGCGGCGGAGAAAAGTCAGGCGGAGTCGTTTCTGGGCAGCCATCAGACCCTCCCCCTGCTGTCGTCGCGGCCGAACCATCTGCACGATTTTTCCTTCGTCGGCCTGGCCCGGTTCATCGGCTGGTATCAAATCAGGGCCCGGTCCGGCGGCATCGCCGGCCATCTCCTCATCGTCATCGACCAGAAGAAAATCGATCCCTTCCAGCTTGCGGCGCGCGCCTGTGCACGGATCGACCGTCTTGCGGGCAAAGGCCATTCGTTCGGCTGGCTCGATCTGAGAAACGGGCGACACGCGGGACTCGGCGACGACAAGCCGCTTTCCGGCCCTCTCTCGGGAAAGCTCCGGCGGCTCCGAATGAAACCGCTGTATCGTGGCGAAACGCACCTGCTCGCGCTGAGCGACACAAGTGAGGGAATTCGACTGTTCGGCATGCGACGAGCGCCGGTCCCGTCGGATTTCATTCTTCGCCTGCGCAGTTTTCTCGTGGTGATCCTGATCGAACTTTTCCTGGTGCTGATTTGGGCGGGGATATTCGGCAGGCATCTCGTCGTTCCCCTCCGCCTCCAGCTTCTCGGCTGGTTCGGCATCGCTGCCGTCGCCGGACTCGCCGCGCTGATAGGATTTTCCCATGTATACGGGCAGGCCAGCCAAGCTTCGTTGATCAGGGACAACCGGAACGCCGCTATCCGCTTCCTCCAGAGAACGGACGCCGACTTCAGCCCGGCGTTCGCCTCCTGGGCGCGTGTGTATCGTCGGGCAGCCCGCGAGGTCGAGACGAGCATCGCCGGGCCGGGGGCCGCAAGCATCACACCGTTGGCAGGCGTTCCAGGCCTGGAGGCGAATCTGCGGCCTTTTGCCGAGGCACGGAACTTCTCGGCAGCATTTCTATATGACATGACAGATATTCTTCGATATAAATCAGTCCCGACACCCGACTCGACGACGGGAAATTTCGGCAACGACCAACCGAAGATCATCCAAGCGCTCGCCCAGAAGGCGATGGACAAGTTCAACTCGGTTCCGGACGAGGATTCCGGAGAGATGACGACCGGGTCACGCAACATGCTCAACGTGCTCCTGGCGCGGCCCGTCGAGCAGCTCATCAGGCTCCGGGGAACGCTCCAGCCGATGTCCCTCCACGGTGTCAACGCCACGGTATTTCTCGACCTGATCTGCACTGGTGACGGCCTCGCGACGGCTGCCCTGGTCATCTTGCACGACACACCGGTCCTCGAGGAAAAACATCTTTCCGCAACGGCTGCCAACCTCGAACGGCACACACAGCACCGGCTCGTCGCCCTGTCGAAACGCAGCTCCGGGAATCTCCCCGCCGTTCCTGCGCGCGGACTTCTGCGCGAACCGGACCTGGAGCGGCTCCGGGAACTGCTCGACCTCACCGGGGCGACGCAGCACCGGCTCGGCCGCATCGGCGGCGAACGCATGCTCCTGACGGCGATTCCGGGGCGTGTGATGTCGGATTACCATCTGTTCCTGCTGACCCCCTTCCAGCCGATCGACGACGCGGTGAGGGCCGTCTCGACGCGCATCACGCTTCTGGCCTTCGCCGGGACCGCCTTTTCCCTGATTCTGGCCTGGATGTTCGGTGGCATGCTGCTGGGGCCGATGCGCATCCTCACCGAAGGTATCGACCGTCTTGTACGGATGCGGATTGACGAGCCCGTCAGCGTCGGCACGGGCGACGAACTCCAGCAGATCGGTGACGGCGTCACGGCCATCATGGAAGATCTCCACGAGCGGTCGCTGGCCAAGACTGTCCAGGAACATCTGATCTCCGGCCGGCCCATGACCGGGCCCGGCTGGCATCTGCAGGGCTGGAGCCGATCTGCATCGGATATCGGAGGCGAGATCTTCGATATGCTCCCCCTACCCGACGGGCGGATCGCGTTCATGGTCGGCGACGTCGCGGCGCGCGGCACCAGTGCGGCTCTGGTGATGGCCATGGCGAAAACCGCGACGCGCCTCTTCCTCGACGAGGAAAAGGCGACTCCCACGGTCGTCCTGAGCGAACTCGACAGGTATTTCCGTCTCCATGCACGCCGGCTCAGCCGCGTCGGAATGCTGCTTGGCATCCACGATCCGGCGACCGGCCTCCTCAGGTATGCCGCAACGGGTCGGCTGTATCCCATCCTGCTTGCGAACGATTCGGCGCCCAGCCTGTTGCCGGTCGACGGAGACGGTCTCGGTGCAGGATCGAGTGGTCGCGCGACTCCGGAGCATCAGACGACGCTGGCGCCGGGTGACCGGCTCGTCGTCTGCACCGACGGCGTCATCGATGCGTGCGATCCGACCGGCCGAGCAGCCGGCAGCGAGGGAATATCCGACCTCCTCGACGGCCTCCGCACCGAAGATCCGGAACACCTCGGCGGGAGGCTCTGGGAGGCTCTCAACGCCTGGCAGGGCGGGCGAACTCCGGCTGATGACCAGACCGTTCTCCTTCTTGCAGCGCTTCCCCTCCAGACTGGCCAGGCCCGGGAGGGATCGTCATGATGCAGACACCGACCATTGGCCGATGGCTTTTCCGGCTTCTTCTCTGGCTGGGCTTCCCCACGCTCGTCATCGGCGTCGCCCTCGACATCGGCATCGATTCGAGCCGCCGATCCGCTCGGAACGCCGTTTTCGAAAAGATGGAACGTGCGTTCACCGAACTCCAGGCGGAAGCGGATTCCCAAATCTTCTTCCAACGCGAGCTGGAAGACGTGTTCGGGTCGGTGCGGGGTCTCGCCGCGCGCCCTGAGGCGGTCGATGCCGTCGTGCGCGGTTTTTCAGGGAAATGGCCGTCCGGCTCGATCGACATCCACGTGTTCGGCGGTTCGGGCACGCTGATCCCGCGACGCACGTCGCCTCCCGACATCCAGGAGTTCATGGAC
The DNA here is from genome assembly GCA_017998915.1 of Candidatus Ozemibacteraceae bacterium. Classification (GTDB taxonomy): domain Bacteria; phylum Muiribacteriota; class Ozemobacteria; order Ozemobacterales; family Ozemobacteraceae; genus MWAR01. The sequence goes on along the minus strand of JAGOCE010000102.1, from coordinate 3,716 downwards.
AGGATCAGACTCGACTGGACCCATCACCTCGAGGCGCCCGCCACGATCACCCAGCGACTGAGTCAGATCATTCCTGCTCCGGAGACGCTCATGCGTACCATGAAGGGCCGGCCCGGAAAGGCCGTCCAACTCGGCGGTTCGCTGGCCTTCAGCTGGGGCTATCATCTGTTCCAGAACGGCATTCCCGAGCAGCGCGTCGCAGGGATGCTCGCCTTCATCCACCAGCAGAAACTTCCGCCTCGCTTCATTCCCGAGCGGGTGCGGCAGCGACTCGGACTCGGCGAAACCGTTATTGCAGGTGACGACGAGTGTGACGTCGCGATTCCCGGCATGACCGGACGGACGCCGCTGGTGAAGCTGAAACAGCTGCAGGCCCTTGCGGCCGACGACCGTATCGTCCTCGAAGACAGGCTCGTGTCGTTGAAGCGCCTCGACGACACCACGCTGGTCGTCTCGTCCGCGGCTGATCCCGGGTATTCAAAGGGTCTTCTTCTCGTCATCGCCGCGTTCTATACGCTTATTATTATATTTATTTGTATTAAATCTTACACATTCACATTCGGCAGCTCGAACGTTTCGCTTCCCGTTTGGGGAAAGCTTCTGCTGTTCTTCGGTCTCGGCTTCGGCTTCCCGCTGATGCTTTCATCTAGCCTGGCGCTGCTGTATCTCGGAGAGCGGCACGAGGGAATTCGCGAAGACCTTTGCCAGGAAGCGTTCCGACACCTTTCCGCGCTCGACGCGCGCTTCGCGCCGCATCTCACTCTGCGCCGCCTCGAATACGACCGGATGTGCCGGGATGCGGAACGCCGGCTGGCGGGCGCCGGCCTCGATCTGGGGGCGTTCCGGCGGATGTTCGACGAGTTCCGCTTCGACGGGATGCGGATCGTCGCATCGAGTGGCCAATCGCTGCAGACATCGCGGATCATCCTGGCCGAGATGCGGCGGTGCGTAAGTCTTCCCAAGGCCGAGCGCGTGAAGCTGTTTCAGAGCTTCGTCGAACGCGGCCTGATTCCGACGCCCCTCGAGGTCGAAGCGATCATTCACGGAAGTGAAGCGCTGGACAGGGGTACCGCCGAAGGTTCTCGCGTCGAGAACATGATCGCCCGGGCCGCCGTCCAGGCCGGCAAACTCGCCATGGATCAGGCGAACGCCGACCGGGGGCTGAGCGGCGCACGCCAGTCCAGCACGGCGGACATGGTCGTCGACAGCGTTCTCGAGGACGACGCGAAGGAGCTTATCCAGGGAGTCCGTACGGGACTGCGGAGGTTCGTCTCGGTCTCGAGCGGCGCATCGATGGCTCAGCTGTATATCGACGTCATCGCCGGACCCGCCGGTGACGCCTGGTATGCACTTTTCATTTTCCACAATCTGATCACCCTCGAAATGAATTTTCTCGAAACGCTCTTCGCTCGCGCCGCGTCAGACGGGTATCGGCCCGACGACGAGTCGCCGCTAAGGCTTCATGCCGTCTCCTGGCATCACCAGGGCCGCTGTTTCCCGAACCAGCAGGACCACCGGAGATTCTCGAAACTGCTGACGCAGCTCAACCGCTCGTCGAACGCGGTCTCTCTCACGATGGACCTGGACGGGGCGCCCCATCTCGTCTGCGCGCTTCCCGCCACGGCGCTGAAGCACTACGCCCTGCTCGCGATCGTTCCCATCGCCGAACTCGATCGGCGGTTCGGAGAGGTTTCGGCGCAGGTCTGGGGCTGCGTGGCCGTTCTGGCCCTGTTCGGGCTGGGGGTTCTCACCGCCCTCTGGTCCCGCGTCGTCACGCCGATCGCTGCAATCACGGCAGGCCTCGAGTCGATGAAGAAGGGCAGATATGACAGCCCCGTCCCCGTGACCGGCACCGACGAACTCGGCCAGATGTGCGCCGCCGTGAACCAGGCGATGGAGCGATTGAAGGAGATGGAACTCGCCCGCACCGTGCAGGCGGACCTTCTTCCGCAGAACCGGCTGGACCTCGGCCCGTATCTCGTGCAGGGCAGGAACAGCATGATCCAAGCCGTCGGAGGCGATTACTTCGATTTCATCCCGTTGCATCGCGGGCTGACGGCCGTCATTCTGGGCGACGTCACGGGTCACGGCGTCTCGGCGGCCCTCGTCACCGCGATGGCCAAAGCCGCCTTCACGATCCTGTGCCCTCGGTATCCCGACCAGCCGGAAGAGGTGCTCCAGCGGCTGAACAGGCTGATGCTGAGCATCCTGAACCGTTCCAAGATGATGAGCTGTTTCCTGGGCATCCTCGACGTGCAGGCAAAGCGCATGATGGCGGCGAACGCCGGCCAGTGCTATCCCATTCTGATGCCCATCGGGGGTGCCGCGGCTCAGATTTCCATGCCATCCCAGCCGCTTGGCACGCGGGTAAAGGCTGTATTCAAGCGGCTCGACATCGACCTGCGCAACGCCGGCCTGCTGCTGTATTCCGACGGGCTCGTCGAGGCGATGAGCCCGGACCGGACCATGTTCGGGTATGACAGCGTCACGGCGGCCGCCGGACAGCTCAGGCGGGAAACGGGCCGCAGCGTCTCATCCGACACGGATCTGCTGGCGCCGCTGTTCGCGCGGCTCCAGGCGCACATCGGGGCCGGCAGCTGCAACGACGACGTGACCCTGGTCGTTATCATGCCGCGCGACTGAGCGGCCATTTCACCCCGGTTTTCGATCCAGCGACTGGAGGAACACGATCGCTTTGCGGGCGACTTTCCTGTCCTCGTCGGACGCCTGGCGGACGAATTCGCGAAGCGTGGGAATATAGGCCGGATTTTTCTGGTAGGCCATCGCAAGCAGGACCTTCCGGCGCACCTCGGCGGATGAATCGCCGAGCATCGCGACAAGCAGGCGCGAAACCGCGTCGCCTTTCATGCGCGACAGAACGAACACGCCGCCGGAGCGCACGCGCTCGTCGGGATGCGACGGCAGGCGGGCGAGCCCTTCCAGAACGAGCCGCGGGCCGAACTCGGTGAGCGCTGCCCGTGCCGCCTCGACGAGCGCCGGGACATCGGATTCGAGGAACGGGCAGACGGCCGCCACAGACTCTGCGCCGCCATTGATCTGCAATCCCTGGATCGCCGCCAGGGTCACGCGATGGTCGGGATGATAAAGCAATGTCGATAGAATCTCCGAGACGGCCGGATCGTGATAATGCCCTATCTCGCGCGCCAGAAACGCCAGCCTCACCGAATCGGGCTTCATGATGATGTATTCGACGAGCGCCGGCAGGTGCTCCGGGTTGCGCATCTGAAGGAGTTTGCGCAGCTCACCGTCAGAGATAGCCAGCATTCGCAGCTTCGTCACGAGGTCTTCCGTCATGGCGGCGTCTGAGAGATCGAGCGTGACGTCGCCGGCCTGCGCCGTGTCGATGACGGGTGGCGGCGGCGGAGGCGGCGGGGCTGGTTCGCGCACGTCGAGCGGAATCGGTTTCGAGGTCGCCTGGCGGACGAGATTCTGCCAGACGGCCTCGGCCTCGCGCCCGGGCAGATGCGGGGGCCTGGTAGGGGATAGACCGCCGGGCTCGAGATTCGCCGCTGCAAAATCAACGGCTGCAGGAACCACCGTGGCCCGGGGAGGGATTCTTGGCGCGGCATGCACTTCGGGAGCAGGTGACGGGGATTTGTTTGGCACCGGAACAGCTGCCGGCTTTCCCTGAACCGGTACGAGCACCTGGCCAGAAGGCTGTTCAGCATCTGTCCCAGTGCCTTCCGTGACACCCT
>JAGOCE010000101.1 GCA_017998915.1 Candidatus Ozemibacteraceae bacterium | reverse complement strand
ACCTTGCGGTCGTTGAGGTGCACCTCGTCTCCGACGGCGGTTTTTGCGAACACGCTCGCGTGCGGGACGGGGATGATCCCGGGGGAATCCGATGCCCCGGCGAGTCTCAGTTCGATCCGCCCGGGAACCTCCGGCACCGCCGGATACGTCCCGATGCGGACTTTCGCCCCCTGCAGGTCGAGAACGACCGGCAGGACACGCCCGGTATCGTGAAATATGCGTTCGATCGTGGAGAGGCTTTCCCCGAGCCTGTCGCCGGTCATGTGCGACGTGTTCAGCCTGAACCGCGTCGCGACGCGGCAGAGCGCGGCGATGGTCTCGGGAGACGACGAGGAGGGGCCGATCGTGAGGATGCGTTCGGCGTCGGACGGATTACGCATGTTCCACTTCCGGTGCCGGCGCAGACGTGGCTGCCAAGACGGTGCTGGCCTGGACCCGATACAGCATCACCGAGCCGACCACGTAGCAGCCGATGAGCAGATACTGGACCGCCGCGAGACCGACAAGGTTCAGGAACATTCCCTGCAGCCAGGCAATCGCCGTGAGACCGGCCCAGGCGGTCAGCGTGTTGAGACTGCCGAACACCGTCTTGTTCTGGGCCTGCGGAAACATCTCGGGCAGCGTGATGACCATCGCCATGCAGTAGATGCGGTCGAGGATCATGAACAGGGTGATCAAAAATAGCGCCGCGCCATAGGGCAGGCCGCCGGTGATGAAGACGGGAAAGATCACGCCCGAGGCCACCAGACTGCCCGTGAAGGTCAGCGCATGGCCAAGCCTGTTCCGGATGGCGGGCACGATGAAATTGATCACCGCTTCTCCGAGGCCGATCGCGAACAGCGCCTTGCTGATACTCGCCAGATCGAGGCCGTAATGGGTGATGAACCAGATGCCTGCGACGCAGTAGAATCCAAAATAGCACATTCTATTTATTGTGAAGCCGATATAATACTCTGCAGCCTTCGGAATGCGGAACGCCTTGACGTAGTCCATGAGCATGCCGCTGACCGAGAGCGGTTTCTTCTCCTCGCTGTCGCTGGAACGGAGCGACAGGACGAGGGCGATCCCGGCGACGGCCATGATCGCGCCGAACAGCCAGAAGGAATACTGCCACGAGAGGACGGGGGCCGCCGCATCCGGAGACACCTCGGCAGGCAGGACGGACCGTCTGGAAACGGCATGGGCCGTGAGCATCCCCACCAGCGGCACACCGAGAGCCGTTGCCAGGGGACGTGCCGACATCAGCACGGCCATCATCGCCTGGTAGTGACTTTTCGGCACTCCGTAGAAAGTGATCCACCACATGCAGGCGGCGATGGTGCCCGACGAGAGGCCGAACACGAGCCGGGCGAGCTGGGCGAGCATCATCGAGTTCGTCGAAAGAAAGACGGTCAGGCCGGCCAGCAGGCCGAAGGTCGCCGCCGCGAGCAGGTTCGGCACCCGGAATCGGGTCGTCAGGGCCGGTCCCAGCAGAACGCCGGTCACGGTGCCGATGGTCGCCCACGAGATCAGCAGCAGCACGCGGTTCATCACGACGCCGAAGTGCCTCGAGAGCTCGGCAACCATCGGGGAGATCGCGCTGTCGATCGTCGAAAAGCCGAAGATCAGCAGAAACGACGAAACGACGACGAGATGGTTTTTCACGAAATCCGTTCCTTCACGGCGAGATCGAGAGCGTCGACCTCGCGCCGATCGGCCGCAAACACGGCAATGCCGGCCTTGCCGCCGTCGGGGGGGAGGACGATGACCGCCCCGGAGTCGCGGCCCGTGGGGGCGATCAGCAGAGACGCCGACCGCTTCGACAGTTTGCCCGATAGGGCCGCGTGCAGACCGGCGAACGTCGCGCACTCCTCGCGGACGGGAAGCGTTGCGAGGAACCGGACATGGAGGGTGTCGCGCGAAAGCCCGGTGAGCCGTGTCCCCAGGTCGATCAGGTGCGAGAAGCCGTTGTGCCTGAAGTTCGACTCGATCAGCACGGCGCGCCTCACCCCATCTCCGTTGCGAACGACGCCCCAGTCGAGGTTGAGATACCCGCGTGCGCCCAGTTGATAGGCGGCCCGGCCGAACGCCAGGCTCTCCTCGCGCACCTGGTCAGCGATATCCGGATCGGTGAAGGGATATGAGAAGCCGACCCAGCCTCCGTTTTCGAGGATCTGCTCGTCGATTCCGACGAACTCGGGGCCGTGCCGCTCGATATCGACCAGCGAGCCAAGCGTGCTTTCGAGTTCGAGCCGCGGCTCGACAAGGATGCTTCCGCCGGTGTACCAGCTGTCGAGGCGGGAAAGCAGGTCGATAGACGTGCCGCACAGGTTGCCAACCCCGCCCGCGCTCTGCACGTTGCGAAGCATGAGTTCGCCGGCATGGAACTGGGAGGCGCTTTTGATCGCCTTCCGAAGTCCGGCGGCATCCTCGGCGACGACGCCGGGAACGGTCTCGATGCCGAGGTGGCTCGCGATGCGCTTGCACTCGAGCTTATCGTTGAGCTGGTGGGAGAGGCCTTCCTCGATCAGCACGTCATGCGTGGGGTTTGCCGGAATGCCGATCGCGGTGGCGACGCGAAGGGTGTTTGCCGTCTGGATGTACGGTTCCAGGATCCAGTCATCTCCCCGGCACAGGTCGCGCGCCTTCTCAACCAGAGCGATGTCGGCCATGAACGCGTCGGCCAGAAGGAACGGCCGCGGGGTAATCGAGGGAAACAGGACCGGCAGGGTCGATGTGAAGCCGCTGACGTCGGCAGCGTAGGCGACGAACCGGGGGTCGACCTCGTTGCCGACGATGACCGCATCTCCAGGTGTCGCATGGAACAGGAACCGCGGCGTCCAGACGCTGACTTTCGACATCAGGTCGCCGGCATCGGCTTGAAACGACTCTCCGAACACTTCTTCGATATTCGCAAACCAGAGTTTAGGCATAGAATGTCCCGTCGCAGACCGGGCATGTCGCGCGGTCGATCCGAAGTCCTTTGCTGGCGCTCTTCAGCCCGCACAGGACGAAATCGAAACCCAACTCACGGAGCAGACGCGAATACAGGTCCACGATTCGCTGCTTCGCTTCGGGTTTCAGCTCGATGTAGGTCGTTTCACCCTGTTTCGGAAGGAGCTGGCGGGAGGCGTCGACGGCGAAATGCGACAGAATGCGTGCCGTATACTCGCTTCCGATGCGCTTCCGCATGTCCTCGACCATCGGTTCCGTCAGGAGAAGGGTGGAAAACATCACGCGCTTGAGGTCGTTTCCCAGCAGTGTGTTCAGCAGATCCCGCACGGCCGCCTCGTCATCCTCGAGACCGGGCACGATCGGGTCGATGTGCACCGTGACACGCACGCCGAGACCCTGAATCCGCGTTGCGGCGCGAAGCCGGTCTGCGATCGGGGCGATATGCTGCTCGAGCGTCACGGGAGCCGCCGGCTTGAAAACGGGGTTGTACGAAAACTTCTCTTTGTGTCCTCCCATGATGTCGATGCATGCCGCATCGGGCAGCCCCTTGGTCGTGATGATCGCCCGGTCGATCGGAGACGCGGCGAGAGTCTCGAGAATCCTGGCCGCAAGGCCCGATGCCACGTGACGCGGGGTGAACAGGTCTGTGTAGCGCGAAAGCTTCAGGATCTTGATGTCGCCCTGAGCCAGCCTGGCGCGGATCTCCTGGAGGAGAACCCCGGGTTCTGCGAGGGGAAGGGGCTTGTCGAAACTCGTGCCGAGCTCGCCGAGCTTCACGGCCACGGCGGAACGATACCGCGCGTAACAGTAGTCGCAGTCGTGCTCGCAGCCCGCCCAGGGCTCGAGATAGTGATACTTGCCGTACCAACAGGTGCCGAGACAGCCGGGGGTGAACAGCGCGATCTTTTCCGTGTCGGTCATTGCCCTTTCCCTTATCCTTCCTTGATCGCCGTCAGATGGCTGAGAAAACAGGTTCTGCGGCGTCTTTCTGCAAGCCTGAAACCGCCGGCGCGCAATGCCTCTTCCCAGGCATCGATGCCGGTTGCGTACTCGTCTCTGAGAGTGATCAGAACGTCCTCCCGGACCTTCGGCCACCGCTCTCCATACCACCGTTCCGCGTCGGCGAGCACCAGCGGCATGTTCGCCCCGAGCGTGCTTCGGGGGAAATCGAAGATCGCGTCTTCGATGATGAATCGTGCGCCCGGTGCAAACCGCTTTCCGATCAGGGCAAAGAATTCAATTTTTTCGGGGTCCGTCAGGTGGTGAAGCGCCTTTCGCGACGAACCCCGGGTGAAGGTCTCGTCCTCGAGGCGACAAGCCAGAAAGGGCAACTCCAGGAGTCTGACGTTCGGATACGTCTCGAGCCGCTTCCGTGCGATGTCAAGCTGCTGGCGGGCGATGTCGACACCGACGGCGCGCCGGCACCGCTTTGCCGCGACAGACAGCGCCGAGCCGTTTCCGCAGCCGAAATCGATGAACACGTCATCGGGACCGAGTTCGAGGGGGGCGAGGTACTCGAGGATTTCCTTCTCGTCGAAGGGAAACAGCGTGTTGTAGTGTTCGACGAGTGCGCCCGACTTCCAGACGTCCGGGGCGTCTGTTCCCATCGTCAGTGTTCCTTTCCGTATATATTATATAATATAAAATTGTCCCGGTTGTCGCCGGTATGTCTACGGAACACGATGATACCACACACCCCTTGGGAGCGCCACCGGGGCGGATCGGGAACGCGACGATCACACGGATACTCGATGCCGTTCACCCTGCGCCTGTTGAAACACGACTCCTTTCACCCCCTTCGACAGGCCCGGGGCGAACGGGTGGATTTCATTTCACCAGATTCAACAGGCCCTCAGGAGGCGGTTTCCTTCAGATATCGAGAGAGTTCGAGGTAGGCTTCGGTGAGTTCCTGGCAAAGCCGCGTGGCGGTTTCGATCTTCTCCGGCTCGTTCCCATACCGGTCGGGATGATACCGCATCATCATCTCCTTCCAGGCACGCCGGACGGTCGCGAGGTCCGAGCCGGCCGGCAGCTCGAGACGGCTGTAACAGCGCTGAAGGCGAGCATCGAGGGGGCGTTCCGGGCGGTGATGGCCTGCGGAATCGCTGGTTGCGCCCTCTTCCTCGTCAGGCCATGGAATGTCCCCGCTTTCGAAATCGCAGAGCGATCGGCCGAGCCAGGAGTTGACGTAAGATTTGACCACGCGTAACAGGCGGGATGGGATACCCATGGCGTTTCCCTCCAGGTTTCTATGGTAGCACGTCCGGAGGAAAACCGTGACACGTCCGTGTCGTTCCACCTGCACGTTTTTCTTGTCAGGAGAAGGGAGAATGGTACATGATACCGGGGTACCGAATCCCGGAATACACACAGTCAGAGGATGGAGGAATAATATGATAGCTGTAGGTATATTCGTTCTCGTCATCGGTCTCGCCCTGTTGTACTGGCGCCATCTCGAGCAGATGAAGGTCGCTCAAATCAAGGGCACCAGGACGTCCACGGCCCAGGAATTGAAGGACGGCGCCGTCTCGACAGGAAAGGCGGTCGAGGTGAAGGGAACCATCCAGTGCGATTCCCCGCTGGCCGCCCCGCTGTCGGGCAAACAGTGCGTCTGGTTCAGCTGTGAAAGCCGCGAGCGGATCGAGGTGACCTATTTCGAGACAAACCAGCAGACCAAGCAGCAGGAACGCAAGACGAAGACCGAGCACCGCGTCGTCCGTTCCGAAAAATCGATGGTCCCCTTCTGGATCCAGGATTCAACGGGTCGCGTGATGGTGCGCCCGGAGGAAGCCGAGATCGATGGTATCACCGTGATCGACAGGTTCGACCAGGCCCCGGCCTCGTCGATCGGCCAGGTGTTCGCGACAGGCGGCCTGACGGCAGGGTATGTCAGCTCTCTGCCACAGCTCGATAACAACCATCGCATTCTCGGCATCGAGCACAAGGAAATCATCTTTCCGGTTGGTCAACCGGGGTATGTCCTTGGCGAGCTTCATTCCGGCGGCGAGGCGCCGACCATCGCCAAGCGGGTAAAGAGCGACGTCTCATTCGTCATCTCGACGAAATCTGAGGAGGAGCTGGTCTCCGACGCCGAGTCGCGCGTTTTCTGGCTGCTCATCGCCGGTGGGGTCGTTTCCCTGTGCGGCGTTGCCCTCATCGTGAAGAACTTCATTCCCTGACCGTTTCCCGGGGACAGCCGTCCGCCGTCTGTCCCCGTCCTGTCCTGCTTGACCGGGCCTGTGTTCGCGTTTATAATGCCCCCTGTAGTAGAGATGCCGGAGAAAGGCCGTCGATTGCAGATCTCGTTCCACACCGACCGTGGCCTCGTTCGCAAAAATAACGAGGACAGTTCGCTGGCGATTCCTCCCTGGCATGAACCGGCCATATCCGCTGGCGCATGCATGTTCGGCGTTGCCGACGGGATGGGCGGCCACGCGGCTGGCGAGGTGGCGTCGGGGCTCGCGACGGCGACATTGAAGACATGGCTGTCGAACCAGCGGTCTGACCGCGTTGCCGGGCCGGCCGAAGTGGAAAACGCCTTTCTCGAGGCAAATTTCGCGATCTGGGAATACGTCAAGAAGCATGCAGACTGCCAGGGAATGGGAACGACCCTGACAGCCGGGCTCATCTCAGACAACCGGATGATTCTCTGCCACGTTGGCGACTCCCGGGTGTATCTGCTGCGTGGCGGAGAGCTGAAACAGTTGACGGCAGATCACACTCTCGTTGCCGAACAGGTGCGGGCGGGAAAACTCGACGCGGCGGCGGCTCGGAATCACCCTGCAAGGCATATCCTCAGCCGCGCGCTGGGCGTTCGGGAGTTCATCACGGTGGATACGACAGTCCTGGAACTAGCTGTCGGCGATGCCCTGCTCTTCTGCTCGGATGGCATCTACGGACCCGTGCCCGAGGACAACATCCGGGAAGAGCTCTCCCGAAGGCCGTTTGGCGGTATGGCGAAGCGACTCGTCGAGCTGGCCTGCACGGGTGGTGGCCCTGACAACGCGACGGCCGTGGCCGTGCTGATCGACGAGCTGCCGGTATCGTATCCGGGCCGATACTCGTGGCAGCGCTTCAGATCGATGCTTGGTGAATGGGGAATACTCGGTTGACCAGAGATACGGTCGGCCGAAACGGTACAGCAACAAAAAATGAAAAAAACATCCTGACTCCAGGAGGGAAAAAGGTATGGACGCGGTAACGTTGATGATCATCGTTGGAGTGGTGGTGCTTGTCGCCATCGTGCTGGTGCTGCTCATGTCGAAAGACAAGGCCTCGCCAGGCGATATGATGGGGGCCGGCCAGGCAGATGACGAAAGGGCCGCCGTCGCCTCGAAGCGATTCAAGCAGGTTCTTTCGGGGAACGATCTCCAGAACCAGATGAAGAAAGAGGAAGAGGAGCTCCTGACGAAATACACGTCCGGGACCGGTGAAGGCATTGCCGAGGTCGAGAAGCTGCTAGTCTCCGATCCGAACAATGTCGATCTCCTCGACTGGCTGGCGTTCATGTATTACAGCAACAACGAAACCGACAAGGCGATCGAGACGTACAAGCGCGCTCTCGCGATCAAGCCCAGTAACGAGAATCAGCATTACTATCTTGCCAACAGCTACTTCAAGAAGGGTATGCAGGCTGAGGCGCAGAAGGAGTGGTCGGAAGTGATCCGTCTCAAGCCCGGTTCCAAAATCGCGAAAAATGCCCAGGAGCGTATCGACTTCGTCACGACCAAGAAGTGACAGCATTCCTTTCCGGGAGAACCTCTGAACGATGGCAATGATCGTCCCCCCCGAACTGTCGCGCTACAAGCTCCTCGACCTGATCGGTTGCGGGGGGATGGGGTCCGTTTTCATCGGGATCGAACTGAAGTCGGATAAGTTCGTCGCCATCAAGTTTCTTTCCCCTGAATGCGTGGAAGAACCAGTCATTCTCGAACGGTTCAAGCTCGAAGGCCAGATTCTCAAAGGGCTGAACCACCCCAATATTGTGAAGTTCATCGAAGCCGGCCAGGAGGGGGATTACCACTACCTGGTGATGGAGTATGTCAAGGGCCTTTCGATGGATGCTTTCCCGCGGAGCAACTCGGCGACGACGCTCGGCGTCAAGCAGTCCATACCGACCATCGAAGAATACCTGACGCTTTTCATCAAATGCTTTGATGCCCTGGGATACGTTCACAAACAGGGAATCGTCCATCGCGACATCAAACCGCACAATATCATCCTGACCGGGCCGGAATACTCGCCGCGCCTGATCGACTTTGGCATTGCCAAGAAACTCGAAGAGTCCGGCGACTTCGACCAGCCGGGTGAGAAATTATACACGGTCGTCTATGCCAGTCCCGAACAGTTGATGAACAAGCCCGTAGACCAGGTATCCGACCTGTTCTCCTTCGGGGTGGTGATGTATGAGAAGCTGACGGGACGCCTTCCATTCGAGGGAAAGAAGGAGATGGAAGTTTTTCTTTCCCAGACGAAATGGAACTTCCCGCCACCCCGCCAGCTCGTGCCCGAGATTCCGCAGAAGCTCGAACAGGTCGTTCTCAAGCTTCTCTCCAAAGACCCGGCGAGCCGATATCCGACAGCCGTCATGGTCCAGGGTGAGCTTGAAAAACTGCTCGAAATACAACGAACCGGCCGCGACGGGCTGAATCTCTCGGGCATCATCAGCGACATCCGCGAGACGGGAACCGCCATCTCGGCGACCAGAGGCTTCAAGAAGCGCACCATCGCCGACGAGCAAATGATGGTGAAGAAGGCTCGCAGCGAGTACGTCGAGGCCAAGAACCAGCTTCGCGCCGCCACCCTCAAGCTTCGCGCCGACCCAGAGCATGTCGAGCAGCTCAAGGCCGTGTGCGAACAGCTCAGGGTCGAGTATGAGCGTCTGCAGGGGCAGCTTGCCATGGCCCTGGGGTTCAAGAGCCAGCCGCTCGTCATCGACCGGTTCAACGCCATTCTGAAGCTCGAAACCGTTGCGTTCGAGAAGCGCGGTGTTCCCTTCAACATCAACACGATCGAGCAGAAGCTTGCGCACTCCGACGGCTCCGACATCATCGTCGGCTCCATGAATTTCACCGAGCGGGTCAAACGTGTCTACTCGTTCAACCAGAAAGATTCCTACCTCGCCTGGGATGAATCCACCTGGTTTTTCAACGCGTATGACGAAAAAGATTTTCCGATCTTCGTCATGGTCGGCGATCCGAGCATGCCTCGCGCGCCGCAAGGCTTCAGGGGCTTCTTCTGGCCCTTCGAGTTTCTGCTGGCCATCCACAAGCTCGGCAGAACCGGTGTTTCCATCATCGAGACGTTCACCGGATGCGATCGTCGCGGTCAGGCCGTTTCCGCACAACACAAGGAGACGATCCTGTTCTCGAACAATCTCTTCGAAGCATTGAAAGAGCGCCTGACAAAACTCGTTTCCGCACGCAATGGCGGCTGATCGAACGGTCGTGACCAGGGAGAGCCATCCCACATGAAAATCGATGCTTTGCTTCGCGCGCGCCTGCAGGCTGGCCTGCAGAGGCTGACCCTCCTGTATGGGGAACTGGCCGATGACGGGCGCAACCTGCTCGCCCAGACCGAGCTTTCCCTCGACCGCGTGCTTCAAATGCTCGATCATCGTGATCTCGTGATCCAGGAAGTGCAAGCCATCGAGTCCGAGCTTGTTTCGGCCCTCGCCGCCACAGGTGCCGAGCACGCGGCCGCAGGACTCCTGCACGTCGTGAAAGCGCTCGAATCGGGAGCTCTGCCAGCCCTCGAAGATGCCGCGCGCTTCAGGACTTCGCTTGCAGCCCTCGTCGATGTCGATGACCTGGTTGCGAAGCGGCTCAGGGAGGCTCGGAACGATCTCGAGGCGGAAATCAAACGTTTGCGGCGCAGTTCGAGGCTCGTTCAGGGATATCGACCGGCGAACCCGACGGGAAGCGCCTTCATCGACAAAATCAAATAGATTGGAAGACGTGAGGCCGAGATGAGAGACGAAGCTGGAATCACGGAGAGGTGTTCCGGAGTGCTGTTTGTCGCGCTCCTAGGAGTGGCCGTCATGATCGCCTCTTCGGGCGTCAGACTCGATGCCGCCGAAACGACGGCGAGTGGTGCGGCACAGCCCGTGAAATCAGGGCATGTCCGTTTCGGAGACCTGTATGTTGCGGGAATGGCGACACTGCTGCCAGGCGGCGGCACGCTCGAAGCCCCCGGCGGCAAACCCCGCGTTTCGGGGAAAACCCTGCGATCCGATCTGCTCATTCCAAGCGGTTCGCTCATTACGACCGGGGCGGACGAGACTGCCCGCATCAGGCTCGGCGAACACTCGCTTTTACGCGTCCGGCCGAACTCGGCTCTGCGCATCTTCTCCTTGCGCCTCGAGCTGGTGCGAGGCGAACTGCGCATCCAGCAGGGAAAAACGATCCTGCCTCTACGAATCCAGGCTGCCTCTGCGACGGTTGATCTTGAACGCGAGTCCGCCGCCGATTTCTTCCTCTCAAAGGACGGCCGCATGATCGTGACCGTGCAAGCTGGCACAGCAAAGGTCTCCGGGACGGGCAACGCGGTTTCCGCCGGACAGCGCATCGAGGTGACGGGCGACACGGTGGCCGCCGACCCGCCCGTCGCACGCCTGGCAGACTGGTTCGCCTATGCCGAGGCAACAGGTATCCAGGAACATACACCCCAACTCGGCCTGGAGATCGGAGAGGACAACGACGATGTTTCGCCTGTCCCGCCCCAGGAAAGCCACACAACGACGGACGGAGAAAATACCCTCCCAGACGATGCCGGTGCCGAACCTGTTCCGGTCTCACCACACGCGCCTTCCGACGTTTTGCAAAACCATGACCTCGAGGGAACTGGCCAGTGAATATAAAGAAGTTGATATATATTCTGGCCATTGTTGGACTCTCTCTGGGACCTTCCATGCCGATTTTCGCCGCGGGGGACCGGAACGAGAAGATCCAGAATACCTATTTCCAGGCCCTTCAGACACTTGAAGCGGAAAACCACCTCAAGGGCGTTCAGCTGTATTACCGGTTCGTGATCCTGGGCGGGATCCCCGTGTCGAAGGCGGTTCGCGCACGGGATCTGGCTCGCGCGATGGGCTATTTCAAAAAAGAGATCGCCGAAGGACGAAACAGCAACAGAAATGCGCTGGGAATCCTTCTGATCGATCGAATCATCGAGCGGTATGACAGGGCCGAACGACGTCTCGACCTGCTCCGTGAAAAGCATTCCTCATCGGTCCTGCTGGCGTTCCTGCGAGGAGAGCTGGCCCTTTCGCGTGGGGACGAAACCCTCGCGATGAGAATTTTCGGGACGATGCGTCATCTTCCGAATCCACGCGGGTTCCCTGCGCTGGCCGATTACCTTCTCGAACAGCGGGGCAGGGGGAAAACCATCGACCCGGCAGCCCGTCGAAAATTCTTCATGAAACTCGCCTACCGTCGCTGGGACGAATCGGACTTCGACGGCGCTGCCTCCGTGTTTCGCGCGCTCATGAAGGAATACCCGCAGGACCCCGAGGCCCCGCGGGCTCTCATCGACCTCCTCCTTCAGCAGGACAAGACGGATGAAGCTGTGAAGATTCTCGACGGGTGGAAAGGCGTGGCGGACGAACCATTGATTCCTCCGTTGCCTCTCGCACGCATCCGCTACTCCCAGGGGCAGTATGAAGATGCTTTGACCCTGCTCGGACCCCTGCAGGAAGCTGACCCGCAGGACCCCTATCTCCGGCTGCTGCTTGCTGAGAGCCTGTACCAGCT
>JAGOCE010000100.1 GCA_017998915.1 Candidatus Ozemibacteraceae bacterium | reverse complement strand
TTCCAGATGGTTGTGATCGCCTTGATGTGGCGTGAATTCATCTGCAGTTCGCGATGGAAATTGTCCGCGATCTGGACGAGGCTTCTCTCGAAGTCGTCGATTTCGCGAATGCCCAAGGGTGGGAGGGAAGTGATCTTTCTCGGAAGCGTGGTGTCGGAAAATCTTCTGCTCATCTGGCGCAGATGCTGGGCGATGCGGTAATGGACGTAGATCAGGGAGCCGGCGCTGATGAGCAGGAGAAAGGCCCATGCCGGAAGCCTGGATGAAAAATAGGCTTCGCCCTGGGAAACGAAGAGTTCGGAGGCTGAGGAAAGGTCGCGCCAGAACTGTTCGATTTCTCTCCGGATCATCGTGACGAGCGTTGCCTCGTAGCCCGAGGTCTCCTGGCGGATGCGCGTGATCGAGAGCCTGATGGATGCTTCGTCGGAGGATGGAGGCGAGAAGAGGGGGGCTGTCATGCTCGAGAGTCTCAGCATGAGTGTGTGTACGCGTGCTGCAAGACCGGTCCATGCGTATGGATACAGCCAGCGCATGCCGGACGCCGATTCACATAGATGCTGTGTCAGCTCGAGGACTTGGGCGGCGTGAATGTCGGTCGTGACGGCGGAAGGAGGCCGGTCGCCGCCTGATTGCCATGAGGCCAGTTCGAGCTGTTGGATCAGCCGGATATACGTGCGAACGGCGCCCTGATGCGCCGAAACGATGCCGAAAATCTGGAGCCATCGATACCTTCGCGGATGATTGGCGAGCAGTTGATCGATTTCGGTCGTGATGTCGGAAATGACCTGGAGAGAGCTGTCCAGGGGGAGACGATACTCCTGGCCGAGGCGCTCTTCCATGGCGGTCCGTTTGAGTTGCAGATCCTGGAGCTCGAGGAGGAGACGTTCGTAATTCCTGATGATTCGGTGGGCGCCGCGCATGTCTTTGCGCAGAAAGCCGGCACCGAGCGACAGCCACTGTGCCTGGGCCATGAACAATGCGAGAATCAGGGCGACGGCGGCAAGGCTCATCGCTGCCAGCATGGTTTTCATGGAAATCCACGACCTGGTCGCGTGTGGGGGCATGGCGATCCTTCTCATGTGCGGAAGATATTTTTTCTGGTCTTCCGTTCACTCTCTGCCCCAATCTTACCATATTCCCTTCAAAACATCAAAAACCGACGACAATGGCGTACAGTGCCGCAGAGAAGGTACGAATCCGGATCGCCGGGGTACCGGCGATTCCATCAGGGAAGGGGGGCGAACTATAGCGCCGAATTATCGATTGGAAGATGTATTCGTGGCGTTCTGCGGTGCAGGGGAGGCGACCAGAGCGTCGAGCATGTCGCCGATCTGCGCATGCAGGTCGATGGCTTCCTGGAGATTTCCCGATTCGACGGCTTTTCCGAGACGTTCCGCAAGCTCTTTCACCGTTTGTGGGTCGAGTTCCTCCTCGATGGCTGCCTCGAACTCGATTGCCGTCAGCCCGCGGAAATTCTCCGGCGTGAATGTTCGGAGTTTTCCGGAGTCGGCAGCCGTTCCCGGTGCGGCTTCATCGCGCAGGACAAGCAGCGGAATACTTGTCGGTACCGCCGCGGTGGCTTCAAATTCGCCTTCATCCTTCAGGCGGATGGTCATTGCAAGGGTATTGGAGGCGGTCAGGCGGAGCGCTTCGAGCTGGTCGATATCCTCGTATCTGACGATGGCTGGGACAGAGGCGCTTGTTCGGGTGACGCACAGCCCTTCGGGTTCGCACCAGGAACCGCCTGTCAGAAATCCGTCGATGCGCTGGGCGCCGCTGGCCAGTTCGTAACTGACCGGAACCTCTATCTGGGCAGAAGCCGGAGCGATCGGGAGGAGCGCGACTGATGCGCCGTAAAACAGGCCGAACAAGGCGACGCGAGTTTTCATCATGGTGCCTCCGGAGATGGTGGGGATATGCGGCAGGAATGACGGGGTGCCTTCTGACGAAGATATGGTAAACTAGGGCGCCCATGAAAACAACGCCGGCGAGGAGGGAGATGAACATGAATCGAAAGGTGCACCACAGCAGTCTTCTGGGGCTGGTGTTCTTCCTGATGTTCTGGGGCGTGGCACCCGGAGGCGCAGTCCAGGTTGCCGATCCTGCGAGGATCGAAGTGACCGGCCTGGTGAGCAGGGGTGAAGATGGCGCCGCCTGGCTGAAGTTCGACGGCCGCGACATCCTCGTCACTCCCGGCTACATGATCGGTCGGGACCTGCGTGTAACCGCGGTTCGGAACGACAGCGTCATTCTCTATCGCCCCGCAGTGCGGCAGTATTTCGCTATTTCGCCGAACCTGCCGCTTCGGCCCCGGAAGGACCGTTCGGATGTCATCTGGAGCGGTGCGCTTCCCTTGTGGAAGGCCGTCCGGATGATCGCGCTTGCGTACGGAAAAGATTACATCTGCCACGGCACGACCTCGGCGGACGCCTTTCCCCAGAGTCGCGCCCGTGACATGAACTCGATGCTCGAGCATGTCGTCACTCCCCACCATCGATTTCGTGGGGAAGACGGGGTGATCTTCGTCGCGCCGGTCAAGATCGTCGGGACAGGCTGGCAGCGGTTTCTCAAGAGCACGCAGAACTACGACAGCCGCGTATTGGCGAAATGGTTTCCGGCGCTTGCCGCGAAGGGAACGCTTATCAGCGATGGGAAGGACATCTCGCGGGCCATCGAGTTCATCGGCCGCACGACGAAGGTGCCGATGTCGTGGCGGGGGCAGCGCAAGGCGGCTCTCTTCTGCTCGATGAAGGACAGGCCGTGGTACGAAATCCTCGAATATATTCTCGTTTTCAACGGATTCGGGATCGTGCCCACGCAGCAGGGCCTTGTGATCGACGGCGGAGCAAAATAAGGTGTCGGCCGGAACGTATATTGGATCATATATAAAGATCGCGCTGGTGTCGGGGCTCCTTCTGGGCCCCATGCATTGGGGCTCGTTTCAGTCTCGATGGGCGGCGGCAGCGGCGGTCGATCCCGGACCGGCCGGGAGTGAGATCGAGATCCTCAGCCAGTGGACCGGAACCGAATCGGGATACAGGGAGCGGCCGAGCTATTTTCTTGTCAGGAGTCTTCCCGAGCTACAGCTTTTCTGGGAAAAACATGCTTCGGACGAGCCGATACCCAACGTGGATTTCGAGAAACGGATGCTTTTTGTCTGGGTTTCCGGGCCTTCCCTGAGCGGATATCACGTTTTGAAAGCCGTTCGCGTGGTACGGAGCAACCAGGAATACGTCCTGGAGCTGGATCTCAGGCGATCCGATACCGCCGGATCCGGAAGTTGGCGGAACCCCTGGCTGATGGCACTGTTGCCGAAATTCCGCGGCGATATCGAGGTCGTTCGCAGGGGAAATCCTGCTGCAGGAGAGGCGGAACGAATGCCCCTCGCCGTCATTCATGATATGGGAGCCGGCCAGGGTGGGGGGGCTGTCATCACGAAGGTGTCTTCCGAAGGGGGGGCGGCAAAGCCAGAGCCTGCCGTCTCCGTTCCGGGAGGCGGCTCGATTCCGCCTGTGCATGCATCAAAGCCTGTGGAGAAAACGCCGGTGGAAAAGCCCGTTGCGGCAACTCCCGTTCAGCCCGCCGCACCATCAGCCGGGACGGGTGACGAACCTTCCGCCTCGCAGGCTCCGGCGGCTACGACAACTGCCGAGACGGATCCCTTCGGGGATGCTTTTAACCTGGACTTCTGAGTCGTTGTGGATAAAAATAGTTAATAATATATATAATACGCAATACAGCTGGAGACCGAAGATGATTCAGGCATACATCGGCGATGGAAAGGGAAAATCTACGGCCGCTCTCGGGCTGCTGATACGGGCGCTTGGCGCAGGCATGCGGGTCGGCATCATCTATTTCGACAAGGGAAACAAGACGTATTCCCATCACGAGTTGAACGTGCTGGAACAGCTCGGCGTGCGGCACTGGGTGACCGGGCTCGAACGGATGCAGTCGGACGGCCGGTTCCGCTTTGGAACCACCGAGGAAGACCGCATCGAAGCTGCGCGCGGGCTCGAGATCGCTCGGACCGAGATCGCGTCGGGAGCATACGACCTCCTGGTGCTCGATGAGATCGTCACGGCGGCGAGCTTCGGCCTGATTGCGCCCGATGCGCTGGGTTCCCTCATTTCCCAAGGCAAATCCGGCGGGGACGGGCTGGAGTTGGTGTTCACGGGGCGGTGCGCGAACGAGGAGATGCTGGCTGGTGTCGACCTGATCTCGCGCGTCACGAAGGTGAAGCACTACTTCGATACGGGGACGAAAGCGCGCCCGGGTATCGAATACTGAGTTCCCGGCGGATCATGCTCCGAAACTGATGTCGTCCGGCAGTTCGTTCGCGTCGTCGGATCTGCGAGGGAAGTGTTTTGCAAGCGACTCGCCCGCGGTGCGGAGGCCGTCGGTCAGTCCCGCGAGAAACTCTCCCTCGCGGAAACGGTCGAGGACCGCAGTGCGGATTCCTTCCCAAAAGCCGGCCTCGACGCGTTCGTCGATACCTGCATCGCCAAGAATGGCGAAAAGGCGGCTTTCGGTCGCGAGATAGAAGAGCACGCCGTTCCGTTCCTCCGTGCGGTCCATGCCGAGTTCGGCGAACACCTGCCTTGCCCGTTCGGCGGGATCGTCGCAGGTGCTTTCGATATGGATACGGATCTCGCCGGAGGTGCGTCGTTCGGCGGCCTGGATCGCCCTGATCAGCTGGTTGGTCTCTTCCTCGGAGAAAAAATCGCGAGGCTCTTCAGCGGATGGTTGCTGCGTGTTCTCAATCATCGTTCGCTCGGCTTCGCTGCCGGTCAGGAGGCTCGCGACGTCGCCAAGGTCTGGCGGAGCTTCACGATGGTGGAGGGCGCGGTGTAGCCGGAGACGGTTGCGTTGGGATAGATGCGGCATCCGGGGGCCATGACGGTGCCGGGATTGGTGACGCTGTTGCAGCCGAGCATGCAGCCGTCGCCGAGAATGGCCCCGAACTTACGCATGCCGGTCTTGTAGCTGGTGCCCGCGGCCATGACCTTCACTTCGGTGCCGTCGTTCTTGAGGTTCGACAGCTTTGTTCCGGCCCCGAGATTCACGTGACTGCCGAGAATCGAGTCGCCGACGTAGTTGAAGTGCGGAGCCTTGGCGTCGGGCAGCAGAACCGACCTGCCCAGTTCGGACGCATGGCCGACGACGGCGTTGTCGCCGATGATCACGTGGCCGCGGATATACGCGCCGTGGCGGATCTCGACGTTGCTGCCGATGATGGCGGGGCCGATGATCATGGCGCCTGCCTGGACTTTCGTGTTCCTGCCGATGAAGATGTCTTCACCCTTCAGCCAGGCACCGTCCTCGACGATGCCCAGAATCTGCGGATCGACCATCTTTCCGACGAAACCCTGCTGGATGCGCTTGAGGATATCCCAGACGTAGGTGAGGTCTTCGAACCCGTGGACGTGCTGTTCGAACAGTTCGGGGCAGGGAAAGCCTTCCAGGTGCTTGAAGAAGTCGGAAAACGTGAGCATCGGATCCTCCGGTGAAGAATGCTGTGCAGCCCGGTCATCATACTATGGGGATTTGTCGGCCGACAAGCGGCCGTTTCAGGCATGTCGCCGCGGTTGCTCTGTCGCGCGGGCGGCAACCGGGTATGGTATCCTGTCGCGTCATGACTTCGCGACGCTCCGTTCTGCTCGTCATCCTGGTCTTCCTGGCGCTCGCCGGGCTTCTCCTGGTGCAGGAGAGCCGGGTCACCGGCGACCCGTGGAACTTCCCCGTCGACGACGCATGGATCCACATGACGTTCGCCCGCAATCTGGCGTTCGGCCTGGGATTCGGCGTCAATCCCGGGGAGCCGGTGGCGGCCTCGACGAGCGTGATCTGGGCCCTCTGGCTCGCCTTCCTCCATCGCGCGTTCGCCGGCTTCGGTCTGCGGGCGGTCGTTTTCGCGGTCAAGGGAAGCGGCATCCTGCTCGCGGTCGTCGCCATCATCGGGGTCATGCGTCTGTTGAAGAAATTTATAACTAATGATATAGAACGAGCCGTCGCCGGCCTGCTGCTGATATTCTCGTATCCGCTGGCATGGGGGGCGCTCTCTGGGATGGAAGTCGCCCTGTGCGCGGCCTGTGCGATCTGGGCGCTTGAGTTCCAGCTCTCGGCATGCGGTGAAACGCCGGGGCCCCGGGACCGGGATTTCTCGGTCGCCTGCTGGAGTCTGGCCTTCCTGGCCCGGCCCGAGAACTTCCTGCTGCTCTGTCTCTCCCTGCTGAACTACGCCGTCCGTGAGCGGGAGAACAGGCTCCGGGCGATGGGCCGATTGCTGATCATCGCCGGTCTCTGCGTCGTGCCGTTCGTCCTGTTTCATGCGGCGATCGCCGGACAACCGTTCCCGAACACCTTCACGTCCAAGATGACGCCCCGGGCGCTTCCACGGGCGATCGTCGAGATGCCTGCCGGAGAAGCGATCCGGGCGATCGCCGGCAGTTTTTCCGATCATCTTCGGGTGGGTGTCGAGTTTCTCTTCCTGGAAAGCCCGTTCGTCGGGCTTCTCTATCTGCTGGCCCCCTTCCTCGCCTGGAAGACAGGGTTCGCCGAAGCATGCCGGCCGGCGTTCTTCCGGACCATGGCCATGGCCTGGATCGCGCTTCCCCTGCTGGCCGTATCGGTCGGCGTCCTGACGGGCGCCATGTATTATACGGTCCATCACGGGCGTTATATACCGCAGACGATACTATTGGCCGCGTTCTGCGGCATCGTGGTCTTCCACCGATTTTGGATCTCGTCCGGCAGGTCCCGGTGGATCGTCCTGCCGCTCCTGTTCTCGCTGGTGTTCGCTCTCGACCGGCAGAACGAACTGGCGGGCGATCATGCGCGGGAGTGCGACATCATCCGCCGGATCCACGTCTCGCTCGGGAAATGGCTGAACGTGCTGCCGAAAGGCCTGACCGTCGCCCTCAACGATATCGGCGGCATGGCGTATTTCGGCGGCCAGCGGCTCATCGACCTGGAAGGCCTTGCTTCGCCCGAGAGCAACCCGTGGCGCCGCCGGGGGCGGATCGACCTTTTTCTCGAACGCGTGCGACCCGACCTGCTCATCATCTTTCCGGGCTGGTTCCCCGAGATCGCGTCGCGGCCTGAAATATTTCGACCGATATTCATACGCACCGTCGAGGACAACATCACCGGCGGCGGCAACGTGAAAGCCGTCTATCGCATGCCCTGGAGCCGCGGGCTTCCCGCCCCCTGGCCGCCGCTTCCGCCAAGCGGGCTTCCGGCGGCGGTCCCCGTTCCACCGGCGCCGGAGCGACACGAATGATGCCGGCCGCCGGTCGCTTTGGAATGGCCTTCCTGAGCGGAACGCTGCTCGTTCTTGCCCATCTGGTCACCGCCGTCATCCAGCGTGATCCCTGGGTGGTCAGACAATGGCTGGAAACGGGTGCAGGCGAGCTGCTCCCCGATCCGTGGTGGTTTCCGGCGCTTACCGGGATATCGATCGCGGCGTGGGCGGCAGTGTCGTGGCTACACTCGCTCGGGGCTTTGACGCGGAGCGTGTACGGCAGGCTATCGGCAGCCTGGGGCCGGCCGGCGGTATGGATATTCCTGCTGTTCTCGCTTCTCCCGCAGCGCGTCATGGACGACAACAGCGGATACATTTTCCTGACCGCGGACAACCCGGTCTGGTGGCTTGCCTGGGAGATGGACTGGGCGAGGGCGCTGCTCGCGTTCGATTTCGTTCTTCGAATGATCGGCAGCGAGCCGGTTGTCTCTCCGCCCCTGGCGCCGTCCATCCGAAGTCTCGCCGTTCTGTCGCTGGCCGGCCTATGCGTTCCGGTGCTCATCGGACAGTTCGCCCTGGGCGGGGTTCCGCACGTGCAGGACGAGATCATCCAGGAGTGGCATGCGAGGCTTCTCGATGCGGGCCGGCTGACGAGCCCCGAAACGAGTGTGCGGTCGTCGTTCCTGGTCGCCGGTATCGGCGACAATGGGAAGTCTCTGTTTTCGACGTATCAGCCGGCGTTTTCATATTTGTTGTTCATTGCGCGGCGGGCCGGGGCGGGAGAACTGCTGAACCCGGCTCTCGGGGTAGTGGCGTTCTGGCTTCTATACTTGATTCTCCGGCGGTCGCACGGCGAAGAGACAGCGCGCACGGCCCTGTGCGTGGGACTCGTTTCGCCGTTCGCCCTGCTGATGCAGGCCAGCCTGATGAATCACGTGCTCATGCTGTTCCTGATCGTCGCGGGCGCGTTTTCACTCGACACGGCAGACCGCGGACATCTGCGGATGGCGGCCGTCATGGGCGGACTCGCGCTGGGGCTGGCCTGGATGACCAGGCGCGTCGACGCCGTCGCCCTGCATCTTGCGTGGTTGGTGGCCTGGTTTGCATTCTCGGCGCCCTGGGGCAGAAGAGTGCTCTGGGGCCTCGCCGCGCTCGCCCTTTCCGCGGGTGTCCTGCTGATGAACATGCACCTGGCCTCCCTGGCCGCCGGAGACTCGTTGTATATCATTCGCCATGGTCAGAGGGTGGTGCATGACCTCGCACGGTTCGAACTCGGCCGCCATCTCGCGAATGTCACCGACAACCTGTGCGGCATGGGGGTCTTCGCGTTCGGGGGCATCATCGCCGCGTTCGCCGGAATCGGCCTGCTACGTCCCCTCGACCGCGGCCCGGCCGGACTCGTCGCGCGATTCTTCCTGATCGACGCCGCGCTCATCGTTCTCGGATACTCGGTATACGATTACCAGGACTTCTGTTACGGACCGCGCTATCACTTCTCTCTTCTGCCCCTTGCGGCGATCGGAGTCGCTCTCATCCTGACGCGGCTGTCGAACGACGGGCTCGCCCGTGCGGCGCGGCATCTGCTCGCGGCCGGCGTCACCGCCTCGTTCCTATTTGCCGCCGCACAGGCGTGGGCCGTTCTCGGAAACGAATTCTGGCACATCAACCCGGAGTTTTCCCGGTTCGTCGACCGATTCCGGGGAAAGCCGCGCGTCCTGCTCGTCGCCAGCCCGACACGGCAGCGGCTCGATCTCGCGCGTCATCTGCAGAGCGTGTGGCGGTTTTCCGGGGCGGAGATCATCGAGTTCCTTTCCGCCGATTTCATCGACACGGCCGGATTGAGAGACTTTCTGGACCACAGGAGTCCCCCGACCAAAGAACTGTGCATGAAATATATCGATCAGTATCAACAAATGAACAGGTTCCGCCGTCCGGAACTGTATGGAATCAATGTGTATGAAGTCCCGCGACTCAACACCATCGACCCGCTCTCCCAGGAGGTCGTTCTCGCGATCGACCGGGGCGACAAGGCAAACGAGGCTCTTCTTCGAGCCCTTCCCGCCCATGAGCCTCTTCTGGTGCGCAGGGCGCCGGAAGGATATGCCGCTGAGCCGTACCGCAGGGCCGGGGTCGACAGTTTCGGCGATCTTCTCGTGCCCTGACACGCGTGTCGTGTTACGATGCCCGGTATGAACGACGAATCGATGGCGGGCCCGTCGGCACGATGGGCCGGCCGTGCGTGCGGCCTCCTGGTCGTGGCGGCCTTCGTCGGCTATGCGATGGTGCTTTACGATGCGATGCCCGAACCCACGTTCGACGATGCCTACATGTTCGCTCGGTACGCGTTTCATCTTCTCGAGGGAAAGGGCATTGCATGGAATCCTGACGGGGTGCAGGTGTTTGGCGCAACCAGCCTTCCGTATATGCTCCTGGTCTCAGTGGGATTGAAGATATTGCCGCTGCCGGCAGGCACGACCCTTCTGCTGATTTCGTGGAGCGTGGGTCTTGCGGCGCTTCTGGGGCTTTGGAGCGTCGGCATCCGGAACGTCGAAAGCCGGCTCCTTCAGAACCCGGCTTTTGTCGGAGCGTTTCTGTTCCCGATGATTCTCGTTCTCAATATCTTCCCCATGAACGCCGTCACGGGAATGGACACGACCCTGTCGTTTGCCTCGCATGTGGTTCTGATCGGAGCCACGCTTTCGTTCTGCCGGTGGCCAGGAGCAGCACCCCTCGTCGCAATGATTTTCGCCGCAGGGGCGGCATTCTCCGTGAGGCCTGAGAATGCGGTCTGCGCGCTCCTGTTGCCGGTGTCGTGCATTATCGCCCGGCGCCCCGACGGCATGCGCCGGTGGATTGTCTCGTTCATCGTTGGATTCGGTTTGCTGTTTCTCTTGGACGGCATTCTCAAATACGCGCTGTTCGGACATTTCTTCCCGCTCGGCGGCCATGCGAAAACGTTCGGAGCCCTCGTGGGATATACGGGAAAGGTCAACTGGAATCACGTCGCATATCTGCAGGATGTTCTCACCAACGGCATGATCTTCTTCTTCACTCTGGTTGTCTGCGTCGAACGCGACTCGGCGACGTTGGCTGCCGCGTTCATCCTCCCCCCGCTCGTGACGTTCGCCTGCTTTTTCACATTCGTTCCCGTGATGGGATTCGACGCGAGGTATCACTGTCCTTTCCTGCCCTACGCGATGATCGGCTCCCTGCTCATTCTCGACCGTTTTCTCAGGGAACAGGGGGAATGCCGGCCGTGGAAGCGGCTCGCCGTCCGTTTTGCCGCCGCCTGCGTCGTGTTTACAGGGCTGCAGAGCCAGGTTCTCCCGGATACATTCGCCGAGATCGCCCTTCGTGACCGGGGCGCCACGCCCGCGCGGGTCGTCACGAGCGCTTCCCGGCCCCTCGCGGAGCTGGATTTCTGGCGAAACATCACGGGTTTTTCCGCGTTTCTTCTGCGCCTCCCGCGCGACATCACCGTCGCTGCGACGGAACACGGATATGCGGGAGCCGCCAACCCAGACATCCCGATCATCGATCTGAGTGGTCTCAACAGTACCGAATACGCTCTCGAGGAGTTTTCAGCTGAACGGCTGATGGAGTCGAGACCTGATCTGATCTGGCTTCCGCATCCCGACTACACCGACCGGGTGAAACGCATTCTCCTCCATCCGCGGTTCCGACGGGAATATGAGCTGTACGCCGGAGCCTTCAATTTCGGCGTCGCGCTGGCCCGGATCGGCCCCCGCTATCAGGAAATCCGCCGGACGTTTCTCGGAGTTGCGTCCATCCTGTATCCGGAAACGAACATGGTAGAATATATTGTAAAAAATATATATGATGACCCTTCCGGGGCTGGCCGTCCGGCCTCTGGGACGGCGTCGGTCCGAGACTGATCGGTTTCCTTCTTCCCGTAACGCGGTGAAAACCACCCGTTCATCCGCGGCCGGCGATGCAGACATCCCGGAGCGCGCAGATGGCACATCCTTCAGGATTTCTGCCGTGCGTGCAGTCGCCGGAAATGCCGAGATGACAGAGGGCGAAGTCATATCTGACCGGGTCGTCCGGCGAAAGGCGCCGCAGGGCCGCCGTGATCTCCTCGGCCGTTTTCCAGTCATCCGTGGCGCGCCGCGTGAGGCCGAGGTTTCTGGCGATCCTGCTGATGTGCCGGTCGAGAGGCATCAGGAGGATCGACGGGGGGATCTGTGGCCAGAGTCCCAGATCGACACCGTCGTCCGGACGGACCATCCAACGGGTGAACATCATCCAGCGTTTGACCGCTCCGCCTTTGGCGGGATCGGGAAGGAGATGGGCAAGGCCGCGCGTTATCGGGCCGTTTCCATCGTTGGCGGCGGCATTCGTGAGGTCGGTGTGGAGGGCGATCAGGCCGTCTTTCAGCGAACGCGTCGCCTGCCATCCGCCCTGGAAGCTTTCGAGCAGGCCGCCGCGCAGCGCTATAA
>JAGOCE010000499.1 GCA_017998915.1 Candidatus Ozemibacteraceae bacterium | reverse complement strand
GGCCAGGTCTGCATCGCCACCCGGTAGTGTGCATGAGTCGCTCGAAAAGGCCCTCGGGATCCTCTCCCGGACCAAGGACCTGACGCACCAGTTGCTCACGTTCGCCAAGGGCGGCGCCCCCACGAAGAAAACCGGCATGTTGCATTCCCTGCTGCCCGAATGGACGCTCTTCGCCCTGAGCGGTTCGAAAGTCACGGCCCGCTTCGAAATCGCCGACGACCTGCGGCCGGTCGACTTCGATCAGAACCAGATCGGGCAGGTGTTCAACAATATCGTTCTCAACGCCCAACAGGCCATGCCGATGGGGGGCGAGATCCTGGTCTCCGCGGCGAATATCGTGCTTTCCCCGGGCTCACTGCCGGCCCTGAAGGCGGGAAACTACGTCCGCATCTCCGTCAGGGACTCGGGGCCCGGAATACCCGCGAATATCCTGCCGTATATCTTCGACCCGTTCTTCTCGACGAAGCAGTCGGGAAGCGGGCTTGGGCTGGCCACTGCCTATTCGATCGTCAAGAAGCACGAGGGGGAAATCACGGTGGAATCGACGGACGGCACCGGTGCGACCTTCCACGTCCTTCTCCCCGATTCCGAGAAAACCGTCAGCCCCGAGGCCGTTGCCGAACATACCGGGCATAGAGGCGCCGGCCGTATCCTTGTCATGGACGACAATGACTCGATCCGGGACATTCTCTCCCGCATGCTCGAGATGATGGGATACACCGTGGAATCCTGCGCCGATGGGAAAGAAGCGCTTGGGCTGATCCGCGCCGCCGCCGGGCAGGGCAGGCCCTTTTCCCTCGTCTTCATGGACCTGACGATTCCCGGCGGCATGGGCGGCCGGGAAGCGGTCGCCGAGCTGCGGAAGGAGGATCGCACCACGCGCGTCATCGTGACCAGCGGATACTTCAGCGACCCCATCATGGCGAACCCGGCCGCGTTCGGGTTTGACGACAGGTTTCAAAAGCCCTTCAGTCTCGAGGATCTGAACCGCCTGATGGAGCGGCTGATGGGCCCGGTGAAGACGGGGACTTGCCGATGAACGCCCCCCGCGGCCGGCATCAGTCGGCCTCGGCGCTGCTTTCGAGCAGATGGAGCGGGTCGTGCGCCATGTACCGGCGCGGTGGCCGGAAATACTTGAACGGCGAGTAGGACGCGAGGTTGCTGATGGTGGCCATATATACGCATGCATATCTTTCCACCAGCATCGCGAACCGCGACTCCTCGTTGCCGGCGCGCATGATCTCGCCCCAGTATTTGTTGAAATCGCGCTGTTCGTCGCTGATCAGCTTCGTGATGCGCTCGTCGATCTTCGCGATCTGCTCCCGGAGGGCTTCGCGCTTCTTGTCCGCTTCGGGCGGCCGCTTTTCGGGCGGAACGCCGCGCAGTGACTCCTTGATATCGAACAACTGGTCTTCGAGCTCTTCCTTCTTCTCCATGTCGGAGACGATCTCGCGGTGCGTGTCGGCGTTGCGCTCGAGAGCGGGGACTTCGGTGGCCAGTTCCTGCACGATCAGGCCGGTGCGCCAGCCGATTGCCTCTTTCAGGGTGACGACGTCGCCCCAGATGTGGTCGCCGAGGTAGAAGATCTCGGAGGCCGAAAGGCCCAGGTCTTTCTCGAACGTCCGGGCGTTGCCGCCCTGGTAGATGCCGCCCCACCGGATTGGGGCATGGAAATTCGCCAGCAGGCCGCTCGCCGGGTCGACCCGGAGGAACTTCTGGTGCTGCTGGAAGAACGCCGGCTTGTTCGCGCAGACGATGATGATGTCGAACATCTCCTGCCACGAGGCGCCCTTGAGATACGGCCCGAAACAGTGGTTCATCACCTTCTGGCTGTACTCGAAGTCAGAATTGGTGATCATGGCGATCTTCTTGCCGGCCGCCTTCAGCCGCTGGAGCGCCGTGACCATGCGCTGGTCGCGGATGAAATACCTGTCGGGATCGTTGATGACCTGACCTTTGAGATTGCCTTCCTGGTGCGCGTCGTCGAGGGCGCGGCGGATGTCGTTGAACGCCTTCTTCAGGTTCATCGGGATCTGCTTCGCGTCGCACAGATCGACGAGTTGCGCGAACAGACAGCCTTCGGCCAGGGAAAACAATGTATGAATTATATAATAGCGCGGATCTGTCAGGTCGATGCCGGTCGAGGGGTAGATCTTTTTCTGTTCCTCTATAGTCAGGAACTTCGTACCGTGGCTGGTCTTCTTGACATACCCGTAGCGGTTGACCTTCAGGAAGTTCCCCAGTTCGATGTCGATCACGAGCCCGCGGATCACGAACTCGGGATCGAATTTCAGTTCCAACAGGTCGGCCGGGTAGCCAAGGTCTTTCACGAGCTTGTCGAGGACGATGCGGTAGGCGGTCTCCTCGAACGCGGGCACGTTGTAGGTGGCGAGCGTGTAATCCATATCGAAGCCGACGAGCTTGATATGGTTCATGTTGAGGGTGCGGTTGACGAAAATGCGTTGTTCGGCGCTGATGCGCACAGAGTTGGACATTGATACCTCGCTTGGATGTTCCGGCTGCGTTGCCCGCGCAGGATCGCTCGATCCTCTTCGTGCGCGCTGCCGCTCGATGTTTCTTGCTTTGTCGTGCCGGAATGATACCACAAACG
>JAGOCE010000498.1 GCA_017998915.1 Candidatus Ozemibacteraceae bacterium | reverse complement strand
ACCCCACCCCTTCAGCGGCCCGCCCGGCGAGGCTCCCAAGGCGAACACCGGCAGCGCCTGCTTCCTGATCTCGTCAAGATCACGCACCATCCCGTCGATGACGATTCCGGCAAGGCCGAGCTTATCGGCCATCAGCGTCTGGACCCCTCCCCAGGCGGCACGCGTCCTGATTCCCTTCGCATCGATAACCAAGACATCCCCACGCTGGGCGACCTCGAGAGCGATGTGGCTCATCAGGTTACATCCCTCGGCTTCTTCCACGGTGACGGCCGGGCCGCAGCAGCGGGATCCGGCAGCCATCGAGCGGATGTCGGCATGCATGATTCCCATGCGATTCATGCAATCCGAAATGATCGATGAAGGAAACTGCCGAAGGATCTCGATAACGCGGGCATCAGGCCGGTGAATTGTCCGCCGGACGCGGCCGGGAAGCGAACAACGCGAGGGCAGCGGGGCTTGTTCCTTCGGCCGGTTGTGCAGCGGAATTTCCTCGAGCCCAAGACGCGTCATCAGGATTTCGCGAACACGGCGTTTCTGGATCTTTCCGGTGACGCTCTTCGGAAACTCCTCCAGCTCGAGCAGCCGGGCCGGCCGCTTCTCCGGCGCGAGACCCGTTTTGCAGAGGCTCGTCAGTTCCTGCATGACGTGAGTCGCATCCGCGCCCTCCCGCAGGCGGACGACGGCCGCCACATCCTCGCCATACATCGAATGGGGAATGCCGACGACGGCACATTCGACGACAGCCGCATGCTGATAAAGCAGGTTTTCGACGGATGCCGGGCTGATGTTGACACCGCCCCGAATGATGAGATCCTTCTTCCGACCCGTGATGAAGAGATCTCCCGTCTGCATCAGGATTCCGATGTCCCCGGTCGGGAACCATTCCCACGGGTCCCGTTCCACCAATGTTCCGGTCTCAGGGTCCAAAGCTCCCTTCATGAGGAAGGGCGTGCAAACATTGATTTCGCCTTCCTCCCCATAGGGAACCGGCGAACCGCCGGCGTCGAGAATCGTCACCTGCACTCCCGGCAGGAGCCGGCCGACACACCCGTCGAGATCCGGAAGGGTCGGGGCATTCGTCGTGATGAACGTCGTTTCGGATAGGCCGTAGTTTTCGAGGATCCGCACCCCGTAGCGTGCCTCGAAATCCCGTCTCAAGCGCACCGGGAGAGGGGCCGTGCCTGCCAGAACCGTCCGCACGGACGAACGACAGTATGTCTCGCCCTCCCCGCCGCGATCCATTTCCATCAATATAGAACAGATCGTCGGAACGAGCCAGAGCGTATCGACTCCGTGTTCCCGGGGAATCCGCCAGAAATCGATGATGGACGAGGCATGAAAGGTATCCGTCAGAACGACGCTCGAACCCGCAGCATACGGCAGCATCAGCAGATTATAATATCCGCCAAGATATGTCATCGCCAGGATCCCGAGAAAGCGGTTGTTCGGACCCAGCCCGACTCGCTGGGAGAATACCCGGGCATTGTCGATCAGATCGGCGATCCGATGAACCACTCCCGTCGGCCGCGCCGTGGTTCCCGAGGTGTAGACGATGCACATCGTGTCCTCGGGCCCAACGCCGTCGAAGGGAAGCACCGGCTCGCTCCCGGCGAGCGTCGGCGCATCCAGAACCGGGAATCCCGCCGGAAGCTCACCCGGGCGGCCATCCGCAAGCAGGACCACTCGGTTTCCGTGATCCGAAAGCCATGCCGGATCGAGATGTCTGAACGTTTCTGCGGAAACGACCACGAGGCTCGCGCGGCTGTGCTCCAGCAGAAACTGCACCTCTTTTATCGTGAGTGTCGGGTTGATCGGAACGGCGATGAATCCCCCGTAGAGGCATCCGAAATACAGCTCGGCAAACAGCGACGAGTTGTGCAGGATGAAGGCAATCCTGTCACCCCGCGTCAGACCCCGGCCCCGGAAGTACCCGGCCGCATGACGGCCGGCGAGATCGATGCCGGCGAACGTGAGAGTCCGCCCCGTCATGGCATCGATCAGGAATGGCCTGTCTCCGTATGCCTGGGGAAGATGTTTCAGCCACTCGATCGCATTCATTGCGCTTCCTCCGGTATCACAAGGTTTCCATGTTCAAGGACGAGATGATCATCGATCCTCAGATCGGTATGCCGCAGAACCATGTCGAGATGGAACGAAACACTGTTACGGCCCCCGATCGTCGCGTTCGAGCCAAAACCGAGATGAACCGTGCCACGGCAGCCCTCGTCCTCCAGCATCGAGCCGCACAACCGGGCAGCGGGATTCAGCCCCACCCCCAGTTCGGCAAGCACTCGTGTCGCAGGATTTCCGAGGCGGTCAAGCACGGCGGCCAGGGTTGCCGCCTGCGGACCGAGAATATCGACGATTCGGCCGGCCTGAATCGTCAAGGTCAGAGGCTCCTGGAGCAGGCCAAGCTCGGCGCAGGGAACGCTTCCATCGATGACGAGAGTTCCTTCCGCCGTTCCTTCGACGGGAGCCACGTTCGACTCTGCATCGGGCGGCGAAGCCAGGGTGCCGCTCCCCCCGCACCAGCCCGGCGCGGCGTTTCCTATACGACCAGATATATCAAGATCGAGCCGGGTACCCGCGGCAGAGGCGAGCCGCGCATGAGAAC
>JAGOCE010000099.1 GCA_017998915.1 Candidatus Ozemibacteraceae bacterium | reverse complement strand
GTCGAGAACAGCGGCCTGGCCTGGTGATCGCGGACCTCGAGGTCCTGGAAGGCGTCCTGCTCCTGAAGTCTGGCCAGCATCGGGCCAAGGGCTTCGATACGGCCTTCGCGGATGGCGGGATGGTCGCGAAGCCGCTCGGCGACGACGCGGAACTTCTCGAGGTGGGCGGAAACCCCGTGCTCATAGCGATGGAGCCGCCCGAGTGCCTGCCGGTCGGAATCGACGGTCAGAACCTCGATCCGGTCCATGACACCTATGCCGCCGATGATCGAGGCGAGGCCGAGCGGGAGGACGGTCGCCATCACGAACAGAAGGGTGAGCCTGAGCCTCAGGGGAAGTGCCTCGATCAGGCGGATGGCGTCGGGCCCGGGTCGGATGCCGACGCTGGCGAACAGCCATGCCAGCAAAAGAACGGCCGACACCGTTGTCGCCGTGATGACGAGATTCCTGATCGCTGGCGCCGATGAGCCGGCGGGAACCGATGATGCGACGCACCAGATCGTTTCTTGCTGGCTTTGGCAGAATGCCCACTCGAGGTTCGCGTGCCTTACCTGGAGGAGGCCGGTCACGCGGCATTTTTCCCAGGCAATTCGCATATCTTGTTCCGATGCGCACTTCGGGGGGAGCCATCGATCGTTTCCGGGAAGGGCGAAGCCGGACTGGAACATGCCCGCCCGCTGCCTGACCCGCCTGAACCGGTCGGCTGCCTCGGGAACCCGATGGACAAGGGCGAACAGTGCTGTTCCATCGGGATACTCGTTCCAGAAATATGCCCCGCGGCTCTTTCCCGGACGGCCGAACCGGTTGAGAAGACCACGCGACCGCTTGATCAGCTCGAGCCGGTTGCCAGGCCCGAACATTGCCATCAGGTCGTCCTTCACGAGGCGCTGGGCGGCCAGAAACGCGTCGCCGTCCCTGTGAAGAAGTTCCATCAATCGCTCGAACAGCGAGCCGGGCGGGAGGGGGGCTGTCGACCATGCCAGCCGGTTTCGGTCGTACAGGAACAAGCTGACGCCGAGGCCGTCTCTGCGTGATGCTGTGCGCAACGCGGTGCGGAGGGTGTCGTTTTCAAAACCCGAGCGTCTGACGAGACGCGCCCGCTCTCTGAGGCAGGTGAGGATATACTCATTTTCGGCCGTCGCCGCCACGATGGCGTCCAGGCTCCGTTCCTGGGCCTCGAGACGCATTCGATCGGCGCTGTCCTCGAATCTGCCGAGGGTGTGGTTGCCGATGACGGCGAGGATCAGAAGGGGAATGCCGAACGCGAGCAGGGCGAGCCGTCCGAAACCCGATTCAGGGGTTTTCATGCGAATCCTCCTGCGTCACGGGCTGCCGGATGATGGCGAAGAGCGTCGTGTCATCGAGCCGCGGTGGTGGGCTGATCTCGTCGACGCGGCGCATCAGGCGGGCGATCCACTCGTCGGCGCGATCGGCGGACAGTTCCGCGGCCCACTCCTGCAGACGCTCGAAACCGATGGGCCGTCTCGCTCCGTCCAGAGCCTCGATGAATCCGTCCGTCGCGATCAGCATGCGCGTGCCCGGGTTCATCACGACCTTCTGGAGCTTCCGCTCGGCCGGCTTCTTCCCGCGGCCGAGCGGAAGCATCGGGGAGCCGACGAGGCGCGGCTTGCCGGCGTCGTCGAGGAAGACAGGGTAGGGGTGGCCGCAGGTGATGAACTCGATCTCGTGGCTGATCGGGTCGAGAATGCCGCAGATGGCCGACATGAACCGTCTCGCATCACGCTGGCGCTTGAGGAGCGTGTCGAGGGTGTCGGCGAAATCGCTCGACGTCAGCTTCTCCGACTGGCTCCAGTGGAACGTCGCCGCGCGGGAAAACGCCATCAGCAGCGCTGCGGCGACCCCGTGACCGGTGATGTCGCCGACGAGAAAGGCGAACCGGCCGTCCGGCAGGCGGAAACCGTCGAGACAGTCTCCGCTCAGGTCGGATGCCGTGAATATTTTACCAGATATTGAATAGCCCGGGATGTCCGGAAATTTCGCCGGAACCAACCCTTCCTGCACGTTTCGGGCGACCTGGAGTTCGCGGCTCTCGGCCATCATCTCGTTGAATGTCTGGAACAGGCGGG
Source organism: Candidatus Ozemibacteraceae bacterium (assembly GCA_017998915.1). Classification (GTDB taxonomy): domain Bacteria; phylum Muiribacteriota; class Ozemobacteria; order Ozemobacterales; family Ozemobacteraceae; genus MWAR01. The sequence goes on along the minus strand of JAGOCE010000099.1, from coordinate 9,656 downwards.
CCATCTCGTCGTTTCCGACGACCTCGAGGCGCTTGTCGAAATTGCGTGCTGCAAGGGCCTGGACGGCGCCTTCGATCTCCTGGAGAGGCTTCAGAAGCTGTTTCGCGATGCCGAAGGCGAGAAGGGCGAGCATCACGAGGAACGCCGCCTCGGTTGCCACGATATCACGCCAGAGGCGGCGGATACGGTCGACGTACCGGTCGTCTGCGTAGTAGGCGATAAGACAATGGTCCGCGAGGTTCGGGCTGGCGATGCAGACCGCGAATCCGCCCTTTCCGCGGATCGAAAGGTGGGACGTCTGGGGCCGGCCGGTGATCCAGCTTGCCATGGCGAGCTTCGAAAGACCGCGGGCGAGAGAACGGGGCGGCGGAAGGGGCCAGGTGTTTCTCTGCATGTCGAGCGCGAAGAAACGGATCCAGCCTCCGTCGAACTCCTGGCGTTGGAGGGCTTTCCTCCGGAGATACGTCCCGACGGCAGAGGCGAGGGGAAGTCGGGTTTCCATGTATGCCGCCTCGCCCCTGCCGCGCGGAAGGGCGGCGAGGTAATACAGGATTCGGTTCGAGCCGGACTGGACCAGCTGGACACGCTTGTTCTGGTTGATGAGCGTCGAGAAGCCCATATCGTCACGTCTGACGATCTGGTCGGTGAGGGAATTGCCTTTGTAGGGCTTCTCGGCGAGCCGCATCGGTTCGTACAGCTCGATAGCCCGGCGGGCCATGCTTATCAGCAGCGTCTCGCGATCGGTCGGACCTGCGGGGGTGGAGGAATACACCAGCTGTCCAGCCGCATCGCGCAGTTGAAGCCAGTCGGCGAGCTTCGCGTGCCTGAGCGAACGGAGGATGGCCGTCGCGTCGGCGGTGCCGCTTGCTTCTGCCGCCAGTCGGAGATACGGCCTCATCGCCTCGGTGGCCGAGGCCAGGTGGCCGTTGAAGCCCTGGGCGAGGTTCCGGATCGCCTCGTCCTGCGCAGCTTTGACCCGTGTGCCGAGAACATCCTGATACCTGTCCACCACGTCGATCGAGCCGATCATGATGCTGAACAGCGGGATCGAGGTCGATGCGAGAAACAACATCACGAGCAGAAACCGGAGTCGTAGATACGCCGCGCGGTCCGAGCCGGTGAGGATGAAGAGAGAGAATACCAGGATCGCGGCGGCCAAGACTCTTATCGAGAGACGGATGAACGCTTCCCGTGATGAAGGCGGCTCGAACGCCCCGTAGACGATGCGCCCGTCGGATGTTTCGAGAAACTCCCAGTGGAAGCCGCCATGCATGCCGCTCATGACGTGCCCTTCGGAGGAAATCGCTTCGTATGCGCGTGTGGCAAGGGGATCACTCAGTCTTCCGCGCTGCAGCATGGCGTCCTCGCCGGTGCGGCCAAAGCCCGCGACCAGGATGTCGCGCTTGCCGCCTGGCGGAAGGAGCAGGCTGAAACAATCGACTTCGGTCGGAGCCGTGATACAGTGCAGGATTCTGATGCCCTGGGCATCGGCGTTCCATGCGACGAAGCCCTTTCCCTTGTCGCCGAACACCTCGATGAGCCGGCCGCGCTCGTTTCGCAGCCAAACCAGGTCGCGCCCTTCGCCGATCAGGAAGGGGAGCTTCCGATCGACCTGCTTTCCATACTCCGCCACGAGCCGCTCGTCTGCGGAGGGAAGGGCGCGCGCGAGCCGGTCCATCAGCCACAGGTTCGTCGCGTTCGCGGGAGAGATGTCGATGCGGCGGCCGTCGGCGTCATACCTGTAGAAAGCCGCGGCGATTCCGCGCCGGCTGGCCAGTCGTCTGAGCCTGTCGGACGTCACGCCGCCGAGCCGCAGGAGGGGGAGCAGGGTTGCCCTGGCATACAGGTCCGGGTTCGAGCTTGCGGCCAGCTCCGTCACCCGGTCGGAAGCCCGTGCGGCAAAGGCCTGCCGGGCCTGCTCTTCGCGATGATCGACCCATGCTTCGAGGCCGATCCAGGCGGAAAGGATGAGAATCACGGCCTGAATCGCCAGGCTCGTCCTCTCGTGGCGGCTGGTGCCGTGTTCGGCGCTCATGAGCCCATGATACCTCCTGTCTGGAGAAATGACGAGTGCAAAATCCCCCGGCATGGGTTACTCTGAACGGCAATGAATCGAATGACGGGTTTCGTTCAGGCAGCGCTATGGCTCGTTGCGGCGGTGTCGATGATCCTCGGGTGTATCGAGGTGAGTTTGGGGGGGGACGTCTGGTTCCACCTCTTGAACGGCAAAGCGATCCTGGCCGAGAGAGTCATTCCTCATGCCGACCGGTGGCTGATCCCCCTGACCGACGTCGCTCCCAGGTTCTTTCCGAACTACGAGTGGCTGTTCGGAGTGATGGCTCGCACCGCCTGGAACCGTGGCGGCTATGCGGGCATCGATATCCTGCGCGGTGTGCTGATTCTCACGGCGTTCCTGTTCGTGGGTGCCGCTGTGTGGCGAAGGGCGGGAACGTCGTCTCTTGCCCGACATCTGGCTCCGGCTCTGCTTCTGCTCGGATACGCCGCCGCCTCGGTCCGCTTCGAGCCTCGCCCGCACCTCGTCTCCGCTGCTGGGCTCGCGCTGCTGACCCTTCTCGTCCGCATGCCGGGAGTTCGCGGGGCAGTCTGCCTCATACCGGCCGCGCTCCTTTGGGCCAACTGCCACATCGAGGTTCTCTTCGGGATCGTGTATGCCGTGATCTGGCTCGTCCCGGACCGAACGGAGCCGGATCGGCCGACAGGGATCTGGAAATATCATGCTCTCTATATCGGGATTCTGGTGGCGGCCGCCGCCCTCTCTCCCGCCGGATCACACCTGGTCGGCCAAGCTGGTTCCTACTACGAAGGTGAACGGCTGATCAGAAGCATGGGCTTCTGGAATGTCGAACTGGTGCCGATGACGTTTGAACCGTACGCAAGCGCCAGGAACCTGCTCGTCCTCCTCTCGGCGGCGGCGCTTCTCGTGCGGTTGTCCAGGACGAGGACTCCGTTCGACCCCGAAGCCCTTTCCGCCGCCACGTTTATAATACTGCCGTTTATAAGCATACGTTATATAATAACATCATCCATTGTTCTCGTCCCGTTCCTGGCGGGAACTTTAGGCGGCCTCTTCCCGCGAGAGGTCGGGAACGAAGCGTCGCCGAAACATGCGGCCGCGGGCGTTCTCGGCGTCGCGGTCGTGCTGTTGCTCTCGCCGGCGGTCTTCCTGCATGAACATGCTTCCCGGCCGCATCCGGCCGGCTGCGCCGCGCCGGCCGACGCCTACGACTCCGCCGGTGAGTTCCCCGATGCCGCGGTCCGGTTCCTGTCGCGAAACGGTCTCGGCAGTCGCGTATTCTCGCACGACAAGTGGGGCAACTTCCTCGCGTTCTACGACAATCCCTGCGCGCATGCGGCATCCGCCCCCGTCCGCATGCCCTACATGAACGCGATGTTCCAGACGATGCCGCGCCAGAGAGTCGAGCGTTATCTGAAGGCGGTCGTCGACGACGGCGCATGGCGCAGCCTGAGCAACGACGCGAAGATCGACGCAGTCCTGTTGCCCTATCCCGATGAGGACGCGAATCCCTGGAGGGATTACCTGCTGCGGATCTCGTTCAGTTCCGACTGGAAGCTCGTCTGGTGGGACGATACGGCCCTCGTGTATCTTGCCTCGTCGAGTCCGTGGCTGGCTCGGGAAGGACGGGCATTCTCCGCTGCGCGGCCCGACCGCTGGATCGTCACGGGAAGCTTTCCCGAGTCTCCGGCTGATCGCGCGGCCGCCCTGGACGAGATGAGACGAGCACGGGAGGCCCCGGAGGGCGAACGCGTCATCCGCACCCTTCACTGGATGGCCAGCCTGATGATGAAGGACGGTGATGCGACGGCCACGATCCGCCTCCTCGAGAATGTCCGGACGAAGAACGAATCCCAGGAACGAATGGTGAGAGCCCATCTCGGCGAGGCGTATTCACGCCAGGCGCGATGGGCCGAGGCTTACGACCATCTTTCCGTTGCCGCACGGGAACCGGCATCGTCGGCCGTTCTGTTCTACAATCTTGCCGTCGCGGCCGCGCGTTCCGACCGATTGCCGGAAGCTGCCGTTGCGCTGGAGCGATGTCTTGCCTGCGACTCGTCGTTCGGACGGGCCCTCGAACTGCGTGCCATCCTTGCCGGGGCCGGCGTAGAAGGATTTTGACAGGCCTTTGGGTGTTGGGATAAAGTGAATCTGTGCTGGAATATTCCCAGCAATCCATATCCTGGAAGGGAAAACGTTGTCGAATCCGACGCTTCCGCCATCCTCACCGACCGATACTCCCCTGAAACAAACTCCTACCGGGCTGCGTGGTTTTCTCGCCGGCATCAGGGACAATTCGACCGTCAAAATTCCGGCGATCTGCATCGGAGCCATGCTGCTCCTCGATCTTTTGGCGGTCATCGTCTGGGGCACCGTCTGGCATATTCCCCGGGGCCTGTGCAACGTGCTGATCCTGACCTGGGTCCTGACCGCCTGCGGCGATGTGTTTCTCCCGGTGGCCGCCATTCTCCTGGTGCCGAGCACCCTCGTCCTCAGTGGACTGTGCCTCTGGAAGGGGCTCGCCGCGGAGTTCCTGCTCGAGATGTTCCTGATGGCGGTTCTGGCCGGCACGATCTCGGGCATCAACAGTCTTAACGCCTCGGGATCGGTTCCCCTGGCGCGGTATCAGAAACTCGAAAAACTGCAGCGCGACGAGCGAGAAGACCGGTTCCAGTTGCTTCTCCAGTTCAGCCTGCTCGGATGTCTGACGAACATGGAACGGGTGTTCGACCAGGCCTTCCAGATCCTCCAGAAGTATTTCCGCGTCCAGCAGGCCGTGATATATCTCGCTGACTATACAACGAACGAGCTCCGCCCCGCCCGAGCCGTCGGATTCGCGTCGAACAGGCTCGACGGGCTCGTGATCAAAGTACCGGCGAGCTTCTGGGAAATCACCGGATACGATCCCGAAAAGGGGCTTACGAACATCATCTACGGCCGCGGCCAGCTTCCCTCGATTCGGGCGATTCTTCCGTCGTGCTCGCACGAATCCCTCATGGCGATGCCGCTGACCGTGAAAGGGCGGATCGTCGGCCTCATGAACGTCGTTCGACAGGATGCCGACGAGGTGCGCACAGAAAACCGCTCGCTCCTCGGAACGTTCGGTTACGTGCTCGCATCGGCGCTCAACAACTGCCAGAGTCACGAGAACGCCATTTCCGAACGGGACCAGGCCATCCGGACCACGGCGGAGATCCAAAAACGCCAACAGGATCTGAAGGAGGTGTTCGGCCGGTACGTCGCTCCCGAAGTCGTCGCGGAGCTCGAGCAGGACCCGACCGGGGCAGCCGTCGGTGGCCGGCGCCAGCGTGTGACGATCATGGTGGCCGATTTGCGAGGCTTCACGGCGATGACGACCGTTCTTCCGCTCGAAGGGCTGGTCCAGATCCTGAACGGCTGGTTCGAACGTGCTTCCCAGGTTATTCTGCGGAATCATGGGACGATCGACAAGTTCATGGGGGACGGGGTGATGGTGCTGTTCGGCGCTCCGATCGCGAAGCCGGATGACTGTCTACGTGCGGCTTTCACGGCGTTCCGCCTCCAGGAGGTCTTCCTCGAGTTTCTGCAGGAATACGCTCCCCTGCTTCAGGGGCGGTCGCTCGGTCTCGGTATTTCGATCACGACCGGCGACGTCGTCGTGGGGAACTTCGGCTCCACTCGTCGCATGGAATATACGGCGATCGGAGACGCGGTCAACCTTGCCGCCCGATTCGAGAAACTCGCCGTGAACGGGGAGATCGTGACCGATGCGACGACGTTCGGCATGCTCGAAGAACGTTTTGAATACAAGGTCGAGAAGAACGTGCAGGTCAAGGGCAAGGAGCCCCTCGATGTCTATCGCCTGGTGTCCATCCGCCGAAAGCCGGAAAAACCCGAAAAAAATGCCCGAAGATAAACCCGGTTCGAGACTCGATATTCGCGAAGCCCTTTCCCCGCAGGATCTCGAGACGGTCTTCGAAATTCGTCGTCGGGTGTTCGTCGACGAGCAGCGAGTCCCGGAAGAACATGAGCGCGATGCGACAGACGAACGAGCCGTTCATGTGCTGGCGCTCCTCGACGGGAAGCCGGCTGCCGCAGCCCGCCTTTTCATCGATGCCGGAGATGAGCGAACCGTCTGGGTCGGCCGGCTGGCGGTATTACCCGAATGCAGACGGTCGGGTGTCGCGACCGGGGTCATCCGGTATTCCATCGATTGGAGCCGTCGGCATCAGGTCCGCCAGGTCAGACTTCATGCCCAGGAATATGTGCGCGAGCTGTATCGGAAGCTCGGCTTCGAAGAGTTCGGCGGTATCTTCATGGAAGAGAACATACCTCATCTCGAGATGTTTCTCAAACTTGCGTGATACTGATCCTCTCACAAGGAACACGACGTTCTTACCTTGTGATATCCGTCGCCTCCCCTTATGAGCGAGGAGTATCCCCGCTCTCCCGCGAATCTGGGAAAATTTGACGCTTCCGTCTTCCGTCAGTACAATTCTTTCATACTGCGATTCAGCGTTATGGGAAGGAGAATTTTGATGAGGCGCCAATCGAGTTCCATTCTGAACGTTCTGCTGGCCTGCCTGTTCGTGTGCCTCTCCGTGCCCGCTTCCGCGTTCAGCATCGGCGACCTGCTCGGCGAGGTGTCGGGAACGCTCGGTCGCGCCGACGCGGCGATTCAGCAGACCTTCGGCGGTTTGGCGCCGGATTCCCTCCTGGCTGCCAAATCCTCCATCTGGGACAAACTCTTCGGCGGTCTCGAAGACGGCTGGGAGAAAAAGGCAGGAGCCGAAGGACATGAGGCGCTCAAGAAGAGTCCGGGCTTCGTTAAAGATGCGGCGATGCTCAACCGACTCGGAACGGTTGCGAAAAAGCTGGTTCCGGTCTGCGAGCGCAAGGAACTCACCTATCATTTCGCCGTTCTTGACAGCGACGAGTTGAATGCGTTCGCCCTTCCCGGCGGGTATGTCTACGTCACGAAGGGCCTGATGAAGGCTGCCGCGTCCAATGACGAGCTGGCCGGCGTCGTGGCCCACGAACTCGGTCACGTGAACCGCAAGCACAGCGTCCGACAGGCGGAAAAAGCCGGCCTCATGACCCTCGTCGTTGCCCTGATGGGTGTTAAGGACGAAACCGAGAAATACCAGAAGGCTGCAGCGATCGCCGCTTTCTTCGCCAACCAGAAGTTCTCACGCGTCGACGAATACGAGGCCGATCGGTGCGCTGTCGAATACACCCACAAGGCCGGGTACAACCCCAACGGCATCATCACGTTCTTCAACCGCATCAACAACGACAACGCCTTCACCAAGGTGACCAAGTATTTCTCGACGCATCCCCCGACCACAGATCGCATCAAAGCGGCGCAGGACCACATCAAGAAAATCGGCGCCAAGGTCACCTCCCAGACGGCGACAAAGACCACAACAGCATCGAGTGCATCGTCTGGCACGACTTCCACCAACATTCCCGGTATCGGCGATCTCCCAGCGGACAACTCGACGAAAACAACGACGACCACCCAGACCACGACGACACGTTCGATGACCCTCCAGGAAGCCTACGAACGGTATCTCTTCGCCAAGCAGAATTACGAATACAAGGTTTCCCAGCAGGCTTCCACCGACGAGATCATGAAGGCCTTCAATGAATACCAGACCGCAAAGGTCGAGTATCTGAAGCTTCGCAACGGGGTTGCGACGAACCGCTGATTTTCCCGAAAACGCTGGCGGGCGGCCCGGAACACCGGACTGCCCGCCTCGATTATTTCCGCAATGAAAAAGCCCCCGACCTGCGGGGGCTCACCTATGGGCCGGAAACCATCCTGTCAGACATCAGCGCGCATGATGCAGTGTTCGAGATGCCGGCGGTCGGCGTCCGTGAGGGTGAGCGTTCGCTCGTAGCGGGAAACGATTCGACGGCAGCTGCCGCAGTCCGTCGAAACCTGCCGGTAAAGGGCAAGCAGTTCCTGGAGAGACATCGCTTCCACCTCCGGTTCGTCCGATTTTTACTCCTCATTCAATATATCGGCATTCCGCGGGGAATTTCTTAGGGGAAAGCGGATCGAGATCCGCACGCCATTCGCAATAGCAATACGAAACGCGCCGTTCCGTTCCCCCGTCGGAGGATCGGAACGGCGCGTGCTGCGCCAAAAATCAGTTCAGTGCTGGTCGGTGGAAACCGGAATGATGTCGACCCAGTGGCGGTTCAGGCGGTGAGCGAACTTCACTTTGCCTTCCGCGAGGGCGAACAGCGTGTCGTCCTTGCCGATTCCGACGTTCTTGCCCGGGTTGATCGGCGTGCCGCGCTGGCGAACGATGATGTTGCCGGCCTTGACGAGCTCGCCGTCGAATTTCTTGGTGCCGAGTCGTTGCGGATTACTATCTCGGCCGTTGGTCGTTGAACCTGCACCTTTTTTATGTGCCATATTTTCAGCCCCTTTCGGAAATTCCGTTATTTCATGACAACCGCTTCGGGATAGGTTTCCGCGAGTCTTTTGAACCCATACCGGAAAACCCGCGAAACCACCGACGCAACTTCGCGCCGCCCAACGGGAACATCAAGCGATACATCGCAGTGACCGTCCCCGGTTTCCCCGGTGATTTCGGCTCCGACCTCGCTTTCCATGCCGCCCAGGTAGGTTAGCATCAAAGCCGAGACAGCTCCGCACACCGGGTCGTTCCCTCTGCCGCCCTGGCCGGCATGGCCGCTCACAAGCAACCGTTGCCGGTTCCCTTCGGCGGGAGGGAACTCGACGACGACCATCAGGCCGTGATGTCCTCGATCACGATCGAGGTGAAATCCTGGCGATGACCGTAGTGGCGACGATAGTTCGTCTTGTTCTTGTACTTCAGGCCGATGATCTTCTGACCGCGGCCGTGACACACGACCTTGGCCTTCACGTTCACGCCCTTCAGATAGGGCTGACCGACCTGCACCTTCTCGCCGTTCTTGATCATGAGAACGCGATCAACGGCGAACGTGGCGTTGGGCTGCTGCTCGAGCTTTTCACAGCGAACGCGTGAGCCCTTCTCCACGGAAAATTGCTTTCCACCAAGTTCAATGACGGCAAACATGAGTTTGTACCCCCTAGAAATATGAACCGAGAGACCATAAACCTAGCACAGATCAGGCGTCGTGTCAACATGGGCACCGCCGGAAACGCAAATTTTATTGCATACCCCGGCGGTGGAACCTTCCCTGCGCTCGAGGAATCCCTCGTATCTCTCCATGGTCATCGCTCCTGGTATGAAGGAACTCCCTGGAATCACCAAGAAGGCACGAAGACACGAAGCCTGTTTCCCCCTTGATGTATCTATCGTCGCTCTTCGTGCCTTGGCGCCCTGGTGGTGCACGATCTTCGTATTTCTTGTGAGTCGTATCCGTTCTTGGAGAACGCGATGTCGTCATTATTTCCCGAGATTACCCAGCCGGACTCGCTCGAGAAGTGCGTCGCGGATGATGCCGCCCCGGGACTGGAGGTCGCGGACGCGGGTGAACTCGTCGAATCCGTCACCGCCTTTGGCGAGGAAATCGTTGAGGGCGATCGGATACTCTGCCTCCGGAACGACGGGCTTGCCGTCGAATGTCACGGATAATTCGTCTGCCGTACGGCTGAAAAGCAATCCGTAAACGCAGAGCT
>JAGOCE010000497.1 GCA_017998915.1 Candidatus Ozemibacteraceae bacterium | reverse complement strand
GCCGACGAGAGCCACTCGCGGATGGCGCGGATCTTGTCGCGGTCGAGGTCCTTGTTCGGCCGCAGTTTCAGGACGACGCTCGCGGTGGGCTCCTTCTGATCTTCCTTGAAGACTTCCTTCTTCGGCTTGGTGATGTAGACTTTCGCGTTCTCGACGGCGTCGTAGCGCATCAGCGAGCCTTCGAGCTCGTCCTGGAGGCCGCGGACGAAGTTGAGCTCGAACTCGTCCTTCGTCGTGCCGGAGAACATTGACCTGTCATCGATCAGCTTCGACCAACCGGCGCGGGCCTGGGGGAGGGTCTTCTCCTGGGCGAGCTGGAGAAGAATGTAACTCTTGTCGGAGAGCGGGACCTGGATGTCCGAGCTCGTGGCGCCGAGCTTGTATTCGATGTTCAGCTCTTTCAGCTTCGCGACGACCTTGCCGGCGTCCTCGATTTTCAGCTGTTCTTCAAAGAGCGGCGTGAAGTCCTTCTGGGAACCCCACATCGTGGCCGTTATAATACCGGCGAATACAAGAATGACGATACCGCCCAGCATGATCTGCTGGGTCCGGGGAAGCTTTGCGATGGGCTCCCAGAGTTGCCGCAAAAACTCGGTCATGTCTGCCTTACTCCCTACTCCGTGTTGCCCGCCTTCCGCGGGCGCCCGGTGCATCCTGCCTGATGTTTCAGGTCATAAAAGGCCGGGGTTTCAATCTCGATTGTGAAAAGACCGTGTCTTCAGAACGGGCGCTCATGCATCATCAGAACTGCATGCGCATGATTTCCTTGTAGGCTTCCAGTGCCTTGTTGCGGACCTCGAGCGTCAGGTTCATGGCGGTGCGGGCCTTTTCTGCCGCGATCATGACGTCGTGCAGGTTCTCGACGCGGCCCAGGACGGCATCCTGCGTGAGCTTTTGCGATGCCTTCTCGAGGTCGTCGACCTCGGTGATCGCCGTCTGGAGCTTGTCGGCGAACATCTGCCACTGCTCCTTCGCGTCGACGCGGGGAGCGGCGCGGGTCGCGCCTGTTTCGAACGGGTTGGGTGATTCGATGCGCATGTTCGTCATCTACCTCATCGTCTTCCGATGCCGAGCGCCGAGTTCACGATGTCCTTCGCCGCGTTGATGCTCGTGACGTTGGCTTCGTATGCGCGTGTGCAGGTGATCATGTCGACCATTTCATGCACGATGTTGATGTTGGGGAACCGGACGTAGCCGTCCTTGTCGGCGTCGGGGTGGTTCGGGTCGTAGACGAGTTTGAAAGGCGACTGATCGGACATCACGCCTGCGACCCTGACGCCCGTTCCGACCGGCGTCTTGCCGCGTTCGGTGGCTGCCGTGAACGGCCAGCGCTGCTCGTGGCTGCGCGACTGGAAGATGCACAACTGGCGCCGGAACGGCCCGCCGTCCTCGGTGCGCGTCGTGTTCACATTCGCGATGTTGTTCGAGATCACGTCCATGCGGAGCCGCTCCGCGGTCAGGCCGGAAGCGGACGCGTCGATGGCGCCGAAGAGACCCATCAGACCCTACCTCCTCTCGTGATGATGTCGTTCAGATCCGAGAACATCGACGCAAGCCGCGTCGATTCGATCTGATACAACATCGTGTTCTTGGAAAGATCGGCCATCTCGACGTCGATGTCGACGTTGTTCCGGTCGTTGCGCATGATGTGCACGCGATCGGTCGTGACGGACGGCGTCACATCCATATAGTTGACGTTATCTATGGGGATATGCCTGTCGTCGGTGCGCTTCCCGGCGAGCTCGGGGCGTCCGTCGAACACTTTCGCCATCTCGTCCTCGAAGCTGACGACCTGGCGCTTGAAGCCGGGCGTGTTCACGTTCGCGACGTTGTTCGAAATGACCTTGTGGCGCAGGGCGGACGTTCCGAGGCCCTTCGCGAGAAGGTTGAGCGTGGAGGTTTCGGTCAGATCGCGGAACATGTGTGGTGCCTCCTGTCAGAGAATGAACCGGGCGAGGTCCTGGTCCTTGAGGAAGGGGCCCAGAACGCGATCGACCAGCTCGGGGGTGACTTCATATCGGCCCTGCGCAGCCCTGGGGGCGTCGAAGCTGACCTCGTCGAGAAGCCGCTCGATCACCGTATGCAGACGGCGCGCACCGATGTTTTCCTGCATCGTGTTCACCATGACGGCGAACGAGGCGATGCGCTCGATGGCTTCGGGGGTGAAGACTAGGTCGACGCCGTCGGCGGCCAGAAGCGCCGCATACTGGCGGGTCAGGGCGTTTTTCGGCTCGGTGAGGATCCGCTCGAAATCGGCGGCGGTGAGCTTGTCGAGCTCGACGCGCACCGGGAACCGCCCCTGGAGTTCGGGAATCAGGTCGGACGGCTTCGTGACCGTGAACGCGCCGGCCGCGATGAACAGAATGTGGTCGGTGTTCACGGGGCCGTGTTTCGTCATGACGGTCGTGCCCTCGACGAGCGGCAGCAGATCGCGTTGCACGCCTTCGCGGGAGACGTCGGGGCCGCTCTTGCTGACGTACGAGGCGGCAATCTTGTCGATCTCGTCGAGAAAGACGACACCGTGCGACTCCACGAGTCTCACGGCCTCGCGCTGGCTCTCTTCGGAATCGACCAGCCGGGCCGTCTCCTCGTTCGTCAGCTGCTCGCGCGCCTCGCGAACC
>JAGOCE010000098.1 GCA_017998915.1 Candidatus Ozemibacteraceae bacterium | reverse complement strand
CCAGGCGAGCGGCACGAGCGTCAGGACGAGGCCGACGGTCAGAACGCCGGTGGAGAGGAGGGTGGGGGTCATGCGGCGGCCGGATATCATGCGAGCCTCCGTTCAGGCCAGTTCCATCTCGGTCTTCCCGCCGAACCTGCGCTGGAGGACCGTGACGGTGAGAATGCCGATGAAAAGAAGAAGCGCCATCGCCGACGAGAGGCCGAAGTCGAAGTCCCGGAAGGCCGCGGTGTAGACACGGTGGACGATGACCTCGGTCGACATGCCCGGGCCGCCGTCGGTCAGCATCAGCACTTGGGCGAACACCTGCAGCGCGTCGATCGCGCCGGTGATGAGCAGAAACATCGTCGTGTGCCGCAGCAGCGGAACGGTGATGTGCCACCAGCGCTGGATCGGCGTCGCGCCCTCGAGGTCGGCCGCTTCGTACAGCGATTTGGGAATGTTGCCGAGCGCCGCCAGGTAGATCAGGATCGCCCCCCCCGGCGAGCGCAGGACGCCCGTCAGGAGGATCGAGGCGAACGCGATGTCGGGATCGGTCAGCCATCCGACCGCCGGCAGGCCGATCGCGCGCAGGACCGTGTTGAACAGCCCGACCTCGGTGTTGAACAGCCACCGCCAGACCATCGCGACGACGACGACGGATGCGACGCCGGGAAGATAATAAAGTGCTCGATATATAGATTTGAGGCGGCCGGGCAGCGCGTGGATCAGGCTCGCCGCGATGAGCGCGGTGCCGGTGTTCACGCTGACCGTGACGAGGGTGTAGATCGTGGTGTTCCAGCAGGCTTTCATGAACCTGGCGTCTTCGAGCACGCGCGTGAAGTTGCCGAACGTGAAGCCCCCGACCTCTCCGAGCCGGTAGTCGCGGAACGCCAGCAGGATGGCGTCGATCAGCGGATACGCCAGGAACAGCCCGAGAACCGTGATGGCCGGCATCAGCATGATCAGGTGGGCCTGGCGTGCCGCCAGGGCTGCAATGATGACGAGCGGGAAGAGCCACAGGAACGCCTTCCCGAACCACGAGCCGCCCCGGATATCTTCGCAGACCGAGCCCTGGGCACGCTGCATGAGGGCGCGAATACGCTCTTCGGCGGCGTTCATCGCCTCGGTCGACGGCTGCTTCCCGAGAAGGGCGTTCTGGACGCCCTGTTCGATCTCCTCATCGATCTGCGGCCAGCGTGCGTCGCTCGGAACGGTGCGGCCCTCCTGGAGGATCTCCCAGGCCCGCGTCATGTGGGCGTTGCCGGCGTAGATGTTGCCGGCGCTGCGACGAGTGGGGAACTGGGTGTATCGGGCGAGGTCACGCTGGCGTTCGGCGCTGGTGATGAACCGGGCGAACTTCGCCGCGGCCTTCATGCGCTCCGGGTCGTCGCGATGGAACAAATACAATCCGGAAATGCCCAGAAAGGAGCCCGACGGCTTGCCGGCCGGGGCGGGGAAGTGCATCAGGTCGAAATCCATCGGATACTTGTCGGTCAGCGCCTTGATGCCCCAGAGGCCGAACGCGCCGGCCGCGATGCGGTGCTCACGCGCGAACGCCGTCCAGATGTCGTTCGACTGGCGGCCGCCGGAGTCGGGCGGAATCAGCCCCTTCGCGATCAGGTCGCGGAGCCATTCTATACCGCGTACGATATCCGAGACCTCGGCTTGCTTCGGGGCGCCGAAGCCCGGCCACGTGCCGCCGAACTGGAGAATGAACGGGAAGTTCGCCGTCTCGTTCTTCTGGAAGTAGATGCCGAGCGGATACTGGCCGCTCAGGCTCTTTTGGTGCCGCTGAACTTGGACGAGCGATTCGACGAACCGCTCCGGCGTCCACCGGCCGTCGCCGGGCAGCTCTACACCGGCTGAGGCGAAGACCGAACGGTTCACATACAGCAGCTGGCCGCCCATATACCAGGGCCAGCCATACAGTTTCCCGTCCACCGTGTAGGCTTCGAGGGCACCGGGCAGGTAGTCTTCCCGGTCGCCCGGCTCGAGATACGCGTCCATCGGCTCGATCAGGCCTTCCCTGATGAACAGCAGGGGCACGGTGCCCGGTGCGATGTCTGGATACCTGCCGCCCATCGCGGCGATCTTCAGCTTCTCGTCGCCGCGATTCCACGTCATCTCCGTCAGCTTGACCCTGATCGAGGGGTTCTCGGCTTCGAAGACCTTGATCTGTTTCTTCATCCAGGCAAACCGGTCGATCGTTTCGCCCGGCTCCAGCCAGCGGGGATAATCCCATATTTCGATCTCCGTCGCCGACGCCTGTATAGCGAAAAACAGCATCAGCAGAAGAACGGATAGGAGCCGGTACCGGATCGGGGGAAACGGAATCATTTTCCCGGACGGGAGAGTGTTGTCAATACGTTTCATTTCAGATAAAATGGGTACACATTATTCTTTTACTATCCCCACAGACAGGAATGGATGATGGACGACAAACTTGCTCAACTGACCGAAGCGATCAAGACCGACCCGAAAAATCCGGAGTTGTACAAAGAGCTGGGCAATATCTACTTCCGCGATGAAAAGTACGATGAGGCCATCGAGTATTATCAGAAAGCTCTCGAACTCGATCCGAAATATTTCAAGGCTCTCTATAATATCGGCAACACGTACTACAAAATGGACCAGCAGGAAAAAGCGGTGCATTACTGGCACCTGGCCATCGAGGTCAAGCCCGACTTCGATCACGCCTACTTCAACCTCGGGTATCACTATTACCAGAAGGGGTTCCTGCGCGAAGCCATCCGTGCCCTTGTCGAAGCCGCCCGCATCAAGCCGGAGGCCGCCGACACCCACCATTATCTCGGCCTCTCCTACCACAACACGAACCAGTTCGCGAACGCCGTCGAGGAGTTCCGGAAAGCGATCGCCCTTTCCCCCGAAGATCCTGATTATCACTACAATCTCGCCAACACGAGCTACGATCTTGGCGATTACAAGACGGCTGCCGAGGAGTGGGCGCTGACGCTCAAATACCGGCCAAAGGATTCAAAGGCCCGGAACAACTACTGCGATGCCCTTCTGCAGCTGAACAAATACGACGAGGCGCTGAAGGAGATCGAGATCGTTCTCACGGAAGAGCCCGAATACCCGCCGGCCCTCTGCACCAAGGGCGAACTTCTCGAAAAGCTCGACAAACCCGACGAGGCCAAGGCGCTGTTCGAGCGCGTTTACAAGCTCACCGAGGGCAAGGAAGACTGGAAGCTGCTGTTCGAATACGTCCAGAAAAAGATGCGCGGCGACAAGGAACTGCCGGCCGTCTGATTCGCATAGTCAACGATATATCTCCAAGAAAGAGCCCCCGCTCCGGGTCCGGAACGGGGGCTCTTGTCGTGCGGCAGGTCAGGCCGCTTTCTTTCTGGCCGCAACCTGGCCCTGGTTCAGGAGTTTCTGGGGATTCGTCAGATACTCGTACAGAGCATGCTCGGCCCGATAGGCAGGTCCCATTTCCTGTCCATCCATCAGAACACGCCCGTCAGTGAAGATTTCGATCAGCATTCGACCTCCTTGAGGTATCTGGTTTTGTGCGGGCTCGCCGGACAGCCGGTCGAGCGGTTATCACGATCAGGGGGCGGACACGCCGTCGAAGCCTGTATAGGCCCCTTCGGTGGCGGTCTGCGGGGGATCGCCGGTGCCAGGCTCCACGGCATCGGTCGGAGGAAACTCATCCGGCGTCGGCTCCGAACCGCTGCCGGTGGAGGCCACAGGCACGGCGCCAATATCGATCAGGTTCAGTTTTGCCTTGCACTGATTCCGGAGCATGTCCGGAAGGTCGGTCCACGAAAGGGCGTCGATCAGCTTGTTCCTGGCCTGTTCACGCTGGCCGGAAGCGGCGAGGCAGTCGACGAGGACCAGCAGGGTGTGGATGTTTCGCGGATCTTTTTCCATGACGGTTTCGAGCATGGCGGCCGCCTCGGCCGCGCGGTTATCGAGGTAGTAGTTGCCTGCAAGCACCGTCAACAGCCCCGGATCCTCCGGATGCTGCCCGAGAGCGGCTTCGAGCAGTGTCGAACTCTCGGCCCGGAATCCATTGTCGGCCATATCCTCGGCAGCTGCGCGGAACTCACGGATCGTGGAATCGTCGATCCGCAGTCGGTTGGTAATTTCCAGCAGGCTGCGCGCAATGCTGAAATCGTTCAACGTGACCGAGCTGCGCAGGGCCGCAAGGGTCATACCCGTGGCGGGCGTTTCCGATGGATCGATCGAAGCCTTGAAACGGTCGATCTCCTGCCTGACGAGGCGTTCCCATTTTTCCCGTTCGATCGGCTCGAGCGAGCTGAGCCCGCCTTTCTGAGCGGCGAACGAGATATACGCGTTGAGAAAGGCCTCGTGCGGCTCCGGTTGGTCTGGTTGCATGCCGATCAGTTGCTGGGCCACGGTCATCGCCTTCAGGTGGTCGCCTGAGGCCGACAGGAGCCTGATATACAGGAGATTGTCCGCCATCGAGTCGATCGGTCGCCGTGCGAGCAGCTGCATGCCCTTATCATAGCGGCCGGTATCGACGTAAAATTTGATCAGCTCGCGTTCGATCGAGGCAGGGTCGGAATTCGGCCGATCGCGCTCGGCAAGCAGCATCTGCTCGTATTCGTCGAAGAGCTGCTGGTCGAGAAGAAGTCGTCGGATTGCCCGACGGACCGACTTCGTTCGAAGCCTCTCGTCCTTGATGCCCATCAGGCGCTGGAGGCCCTCGCGGGGCGCGTGGTCGCGGCAGAACCAGCCGTCGATGAAGTCGCGGAGATCGCCGCGCTCCGCCGCAGGAGCGGACGTGGCTCCGAACGCGTTCCAGGCGGCCTCGGCATACCGCTTGTCGCCTGCCATGACGGCTGAATACACCGTGAGGAACAGGAGCCCGCGGTCGCCGGGAGAATGCTGGAGGGCTGTCTTGCAGCTCTGGAGAGCCTCTGGCCAGGCCTCTCCTTCGAGATAGCTTTTGATCGAATGGGAGAGATCTTCCTGTCTGTTCTTGACCGAAAGCTCGGCCAGTCGTTCGCGGGAGAGGGATCCCCAGGCCGGGTCTGAGAGAATCTTGCGGAAAATGGCGGCGGCGCCTTTGCTGTCACCCTTTTCCGCACGGTATACGCCCGCGTAGTAGAGCGCGCCGGCGTGATTGGGATTGAGTTTCAAGACCCGCTTCAGATCATCGATGGCGGTTCCGATCTTTCCGGCTCTGCAGAGAGGCTCGGCTTTCTGGAACAGCCGCTCCTCGACCGTGAGATCGCGCGCCCTGGCGACGGGGCTTTCGAGACTCATCGGCGACAGGGATGCCAGGCCGATGAGGGCGCCGAAGATGATGGGGAGCCTGCTTCTCATGTTCCGCTCCTCAACGCCCGCTCTGCGTGCCGGGGGCAGGCAGATGCGGCAGCCGGCGCGCCGGCTCGAGGTCGGCGTCGATCGTCCGGTCGAGGCCCGCGGCCGCCCGGGAAGACAGCCGGCCGCGCGGAGAGACGGTCAGGATGTGCTCGAACTCGCGGCGGGCTTCCCCGTGCCGCTCGAGCCGTTCCAGCATGCGGCCGAGGTTGTACCGGGCCGGGAGATGGTCGTCGAGAGCGATCGATGCGCGGTATTCGGCCTCGGCAAGCTCGTCCCAGTTCGTGACATCGCCGGGAAGCCCTTCGAGACCCCGTCGCTCGAAGGCGTATCCGAGCAAAAAATGCGCTTCCGAGGAGAGCGGTTTCAGGCGCAGCGCCTTTCTGAAGGCCCAGATCGCCTGTTCATACTCCTTGCGACCCAGGTAGGCGCGCCCCTTGGACACCCAGGAGGCATACGTCGTGTCTGGGGCCGTGAGATACGCCTGGCAGCGGCGCTCGGCGGCTCTTCCGGCGGAAGGCGGCTGGGGCGCCGACAGGAACGGTGCCCTGTTGTCGGTCATGGTCGCGCGTGCCGTCGGCCACAGCAGGTAGAGGCCGAAAAGCAGAAGTCCGACCAGCAGTCGATGATGGTTCATGTGCATCTTCTCTTCAATGCACATCGACCGTCTGCGCCATTCACCTGAGAGAAATTTTGACGAGGTGGGGGCGGCGATATACAATTCCATGCCATCGTGCATCACCATGACCAGGAGAGGAACATGATCGTAGAAAAGCGGGAGTTTGCCGTTTCGAAGTTTCATTTCAAACACGCGGGGCGTTCGATTCCGGTGAAACTGGGGTATGAAACCTACGGGACGCTGAACGCCGCGGGTGACAATGCGATTCTCGTCTGCCACTTCTTCACCGGAACCGGCCATGCGGCCGGAAAATTCGCCGAAACCGATCCGCTGCCGGGCTGGTGGGATGCCCTGATCGGGCCGGGCAAGACGATCGATACCCGGAAATACTTCGTGATCTGCAGCGACTCGTTCAGCAACATCAACGCGCACAACCCGAAGGTCATCACGACCGGCCCGGCGACGATCGACCCCGACACGGGAAAGCCCTACGCGATGAACTTCCCGATCTTCACCCTCGACGACGTCGTGCAGAGCCAGCGCATGCTCCTCGACCATCTCGGCGTGAAGCGGTTGCGCCTCGTGATCGGCCCGTCGATGGGCGGCCTGCAGGCGTTTTTGTGGGGAAAAATGTATGGCGATATGGTTGAAAAAATCATGTCTGTCGTTGCCACCCCGATGGTCAGGCCGGCGACCCTGATGGTGCCGAACCAACTCGGCATCGAGGCGATCATGCTCGACCCCCGCTGGAACGGCGGAGACTATTACGGCGGCGAACTGCCCCGCAACGGGCTTCTGCTGGCCTTCAAAATCCTGGTGACCTCGACCAGGACCGACCACTGGGCGGCCGCGAACTTTGGGCGCCGGCTCGCGGCCGAGGGCAGTGGAGCGGGCAAGAATCCCTTCAAGAGCTTCGCCGGCCGATTCCTGGTCGAGGAGGAGATCGAAAAGACCGTCATTCAGCGCATGCAGTTCTTCGACGCCAATTCGTACATCTTCATCGCCAAGGCGAACACCCTGTTCGACCTCTGCGAGCCCGGCCAGACGCTCGAACAGGCTCTCGGCCGGCTGAAGATGCCGGTGAAGATGATCATCGACGAGTCAGACCTGCTGTTCACGCGCGAGCAGGCCGAACTGGCGACTCCGATGCTGCCGCACGGCCAGACCGTGTATTACAACAGCGGAAACGGGCATTTGTCGTGCCTCTACGAGACCCCGTTGTTCGAGGCCGAGGTCGCCTCGTTCCTCAAAGCATGATCCGGTAGACGCCGTCCGGCGTCAGAAGAAACCCAAACGGTTCGGAAATGACGAGTTTCCGGACCGGTTTTTCCAGCGGAAAGACGTTCCAGAGCGGGTGCTGATACAGGGCAATGCCGCCGGTGCCCGCGCCCGTCGTGAATGATCCCCAGAACAGGTCGGGGTTTTTCTGGTCGAGCGCAAGGCTCGTGAAATCCCCGATGGCCGGATCGGGCGGCAGGGTCGGGGTAAACATGAGGCCGTCGAACAGCAGGCACGACTTCCGGCCGAGAATCACCACGTCGCCGCACGCTTTCCGTCCGAGGCCCGCCAGGCGGTTCAGATCGCCCGTTCCCCGGGCCGAAACGGGCTTGAACGCTTCCCCGTCGAAGACATACAGGCGGCCCTTCCCGACGCCGAGCATCAGGTAATGCTCGGTGCCGAGCATCGTCGAAACGGCCTCTTCGACCGGGTTCGGGTCGAACAGGGAAAGGGACTGCGTCGCCTGGGATGCGTCGAAACTCCGCTGGTAGCCGCCGCCCATCTGCAGGGCCCGGAGCGTGTCCGAGGCGGCCTTGCCCTGGCGGCTCAGGATCTCTTTCAGGGTGGAAATCTCATACCGGGTGAAGCCGGAGCCGGTGAAGAGGGCGAGTTGCTGCGAAAGCGGGCAGTCGCCGCCGCCCGTCGCGTAGACCCTGCCGTCCGCGTCGGCTTCGATGCAGGTGACCGTGTCGGCCGGGATTCCTTCGCGGGTGGTGAACCTGTGCCACCCAGCGTCGTCCAGCATCCAGACGCCGGCGTTCCCGCCGGTCCAGACCCGGGCCCGCCCATCGGCCGCTATTGAATATACATTACTATGGAAACCGTCCGGCTTTTGCGGCCCGTATGCGGCGACGGGCTGGAGCGATTTCACGTCGAACACCTGCAGGCCGCATCCCTTGGTGCCGACATACAGGTATTCCCCGATCACCCGCATGGTGAGGGCTTCGCCCTGCCACACCGGGACCGGCTCGAGGGACTGGCTCGTCACATAGCGGGTATAGCGCAGGAGGCCCGACTCGTAGGTGCCGATCCAGGTTTCCCCGTCGTCGCGACATGAGACGCAGGTGATGCGGTTTTCCGGCAATTTCGAGTTCCCGGCGGTCAAGTGGCGGCGCTTCCCGTCGGTGCCGAACAGGACGACGCCCTGGCTCTGGGTGCCGGCCCAGATGCCGCGCACGAGCGGCTCGCTCACGACCTGGACCCGCTGGCTGAGCCGCATCAGGTTTTCATTGTAGGCGATCAGGGTGTCCCACGTCGGTGCGCTTCCCGACTGGTACAGACGGCTGACCCGGTCGTATTCGGCCCGCATCTCCGCGAGGAGCGCCTGTGACTCCTGGTTCTGGGCGACGAGACTGCCGAACCCCTCTTCCGGCGTTTCCCGGCTTGCGGAGGGACTCATCGCGGACGTGAGCGCCTCGAGCGTGTCGCCCGGCGCCGCCGCGCAGGTGGTCCAGATGCCGGGCAGGATGTCGGTGGCCGTGTTCCCTTTGACGGCGAAAAGCCCCTTCGAACTCGCCGCGAGAAGCCAACCGCCGAGCGGGGCGAGCCCCTGCACCCAGCCGACGTCGGTGCCGGGGAAGAGAGCGGGAAACAGCATCCCCTCTCGCGCGCAATACAGGCCGAGGCTCGTTCCGAACCACGTCATGCCGTCGTGGTTCGCCGCGGCGCCGAAACCGGTGGGTTGCCGGTCTCCGTCGATCCTGTAGGGAACGAACTGGCCGCCCGACACGGTGCCGGCGACCGCGTCGGTCCCCGCCCGGATCGCCTGCCCCGCGGCCACGACCGAGAGAACGTTCGCGCCGTCCGGTGTCGGCCGCGTGATGATCTCGAACCGGATCTCCGCACCCGGGTCCGAGATCCTGACCAGCCCGTTGGGCGTTCCCGCAAGCACGCTGTTCGCCTCGGCGTCGGGGGCGAGAGCCGTGACGGTTTCCGAGGGGAACGCCGGCTGGGTCTTCGGCGAATAGGTGCGCCAGGTTCCGTCGCGAAGGATCAGCAGGCCGCCGCCCTCCGTTCCCGCCAGAACCGCGTTCTGGAGCGCCAGGACCGACCTGATGCGGTTGCACGGCAGGCCGTTGAGCGAATTGTGGACCTCGAAATACCCCGACTTGAAGACGGGATTCGGGACGGCCGGCGGCGGAAAATGCTGCGGTCCCGGCTCGGGATCGCAGGCGGACAGGACGGAGGGAAGGAAGAGTGAGATGCAGATACATATAATATTAATACAAATATATTTTTTCATGCGGAAGACTCCCTCTCGTGGAACGGTTAGGACGATTTTTCCCATTATACATGAGACGCGGTTCGTGTTACCCTTCCGCCGAACATGATCCAGGGCAGGCATTTCAGTTTTCACATCCGCTGAATCACAGAGCCCACGAAGGGCACGGAGATTCCACGGAGAAAACATGGAATCTTCTGTGTACCCGGCGTGAACATCACGATCTCTGTGAAGCCTCCGTGTTCTTTGTGTCCTCTGTGATTCAGTCGTTGTGTCCCTGATATATCAAAGAAATTCGGGTCAGGAGGGAAAGATTCGATGAAAGTCGTCATTTCGCGTCCGATTCCGGGAGCCGCCGTCGAGCTGCTCCAGCAGGCCGGGCATACCGTGCGGGTGCTCGATGCGCACCGGTCTGACGAAGAGTTCCTGGCAGCGCTGGGAGAGGCCGACGGGGTCATCCCGCTCTTGTCGGACACGC
Source organism: Candidatus Ozemibacteraceae bacterium (assembly GCA_017998915.1). GTDB lineage: Bacteria > Muiribacteriota > Ozemobacteria > Ozemobacterales > Ozemobacteraceae > MWAR01. The sequence goes on along the minus strand of JAGOCE010000098.1, from coordinate 1,893 downwards.
TCGATGCGCGGGTTATCAGACAGTCGGGCCACCTGCGCGCCATCGCGAACTACGCGGTCGGCTTCAATAACATCGATCTGGCCGCCGCGACCGGCGCCGGCATCGTCGTGACGAACACGCCCGACGTGCTGACCGACGCCACCGCCGACACGGCGCTCGTTCTCATCCTGATGACGATGCGCCGCGTGCGCGAATCGGAACAACTGCTTCGCGACGGCCTCTTCAAGGGCTGGAAGCCCGACGTCCAGCTCGGTCTCGACTTGGCCGGCAAGAACCTCGGCATTCTCGGCATGGGCCGCATCGGCCAGGCTGTCGCCCGGCGCGCCGAGGCCTTCGGAATGAAGATCATGTATCATACCCGCTCGGGCGGCAAGGCATCGCTGCCGTACCCGCACGTTTCCTTCGAAACGCTCCTCGCCGAAAGCGACGTGCTGAGCCTGCATCTGCCGCTGACCGACATGACACGCCACCTCATCGGCGAAGCCGAACTCAAACGCATGAAAAAGACGGCCGTGCTCATCAACACCGCCCGCGGCCCGATCGTCGACGAGGCGGCTCTCGCCGCGGCGCTCCACAACGGAACCATCTACGCGGCCGGCCTCGACGTCTACGAGCGCGAGCCCGAGGTGCATCCCGAGCTCCTCACGGCGGCGAACGCCGTTCTCCTGCCGCACATCGGCTCGCAGACGATCGAAACGCGCTCGGCAATGGCCGCAACCGCGGCACGCGCTCTGGTCGAGGCGCTCGACGGGAAGCGCCCCGCGCTGACGGTGAATCACGCGGTCTTCGACACGCCGATCTGGCGCGCCCATTATCCCGGGAAATAAATCTTCTCCGAGGCTCCCGCGCACGCATCGGAAACATGCGCTGTGCGGGAGTCCCGGATGGATTCACACGGAACGGGATTCCCCGGAGGGAATCAGAAGATCATATCCTCCATCGCTTCGTCGATCAGGGAGCGGGCTTCGTCGTCGCCGACCTTCTTGGCGTAGACGACTTCCGAGATCAGAAGCTGACGGGCGGTTTCGAACAGAGCCTTGTCCTTCGTTCCGAGGGGCTTGATCATGCTCCGGCGATAGAGAAGCCGGTAGACATGCGCCACCTGACGGAGGTCGCCGCTCTGGATCTTTTCGAGATGTTCGCGATACCGCTGATGAAAGCTCTTGCTTTCCTCTTCATCGGAATCGGAGAAGCTCTCACTGAGCGTCTGGAAGATCGTGTCGATGTTCGAGTGGCCGTTGATGGTCCGGAGGCCGACCTTATCGGCCATGTCGATCGGAACCATGACCTGACCCAGATCGCTGTAGGGGAAGTCGATGATGTAGTAGCTGGTGAGGCGACCACGCACCTGGCGCTTTTCGATCTGTTTGAGGACACCGGCGCCGTGGATCGGGTGAACGATGGGAGAACCGATTTCAAAATTCATGCACGCTTACTCCTGTGCTTCAGGTACTAGCAGGAGGACAGAGCGCGGACAGGACAGGGCAAGGTCAGATCAGGACAGGGCAAAAGTACGAGCAAACCGCTCCCGCCACAGGGCGGAAGCGGTTGCCATTCTGTTCAGGGAAACCCTCACTTGCCTTCCTTCTTGGCCGGAGCTGCGGCAGCGGCGGCGGGGGCGGCACCAGCGGCGGGGGCTGCACCGGCGGCGGGAGCTGCGGCACCCTCGGCGGGGGCTGCACCTTCGGCGGCGGCAACAGGAGCGGCTTCGACCTCTTCCTTCACGATGGACATCTGGCACACCGTGAACTTCGGGCTGGTGAGAATCTTGTAATCGCCCTTCGGAAGATCGGCGACGTGGAATGAGTCACCAACGTCGAGCGGAGAGATGTCGAGCGAGAGCTCGGTGGGAATCTTGGTGGGCAGGCACTCGATGCGGACGGTCTTGAGCTG
>JAGOCE010000097.1 GCA_017998915.1 Candidatus Ozemibacteraceae bacterium | reverse complement strand
CCCTGCGTCGCCCGTCCGATGGCCGAGTATATCGCCAGCTATGGCGTTGAATTGCCGGCGGTCATCTATAACGCGATCCCGGGGAGATACCTGGATGCCATCGAAGCGGCCGAAAAGAGCGAACCTGCCGCCCCATCGGGTGGCGATGCCCTGACGATCGCCTACGTCGGAAACATGGGCTACTGCCAGAACCTCGGCCTCGTCGTCGCGGCGGCGGAGAAACTCCAGGCGGCGGGCGAGCGGGGTATCCGTTTCCTGCTCGTCGGGGAAGGGGTCGAGAAGGCGAAACTCGAAGCCCGCGTGCGCGAGGCGGGCCTGAAAAACGTCGAGATCCGCGGCGCCGTTTCCAAGACCGATGCCCTTCGTATCTCGGTTGGGAGCTCGGCGCTGGTGCTTCTGCTCAAGGATGACGGAACAATGGACAAGACGATCCCTTCGAAGGTGTTCGACTACCTCGCCGCCGGCCGGCCGATCCTGTTCGGGCTCCAGGGCGAGGCCCGATCGATTCTCGACGCATCGGGCGGAAACATCGGCTTCGATGCCGATGATCCAGGTTCGCTGGCCGAAGCGGCCTGTCGGCTGAAGGGCGCGTATGGAACATACGCATCGGCGGCGCGCGGGCACCGAGACCTCGTTCGGACGCGCTTCAGGAGAGAGGCGATGACGGACGAACTCGACCGGGAATTCGAGAAGCTTTTGCATGACTCCGACGACCTTTCCTGATACAATTGATGAGTTTGGGGACGTATGTCACCCGCCAGTCCCGCATGGGAGGAAAGCACGTGTCTGAGATCAACAAGGTTATCGAGAGTCTCGAGAGGGTCATCTCTCTCGGTGAAAAGCTGCTGACGAACTTCGACGTCGAGGATCTGCTGATACAGATCGTCAACAATATCAAGGAGTTGCTGAAAGTCGAGGGCGCGACGCTGTATCTCGTCGATCCCGTCGAGAAGCTGATGATTTCGCAGGTCATCCTCAGCGACCATGTCGAGGAGATCGTTCTGAAGATCGACAACACCTCCATCGCCGGGTTCGTCGCTCTCACCCGCCGCACGCTCATGATCCCCGACGCGTACGCCGATCTGTCGAAAATTCATCCCGATCTTCGCTTCAACAAGGCTGTCGATGAGGCAAGTCATTTTCACACGAAGGATATTCTGACCCACCCCCTGATCGTGAGCAACGAGCTGATCGGCGTTTTCCAGGTTGTGAACAAGATCGGGAGCAAGTTCGACGAGTATGACGAACGGATCCTGCGCAACTTCTCCGTCTTTGCGGGCATCGCCATCCTGAACGCCCGGCTGATGATGAAGATTCTCGAGGAGCAGGCCAACGTTCGCGATGTCATCGAACATATCGACGAAAAGGTGATCATCCAGGACCGCGACGGCCGCGTTGAGCATCTCAACAAGCCCGCCATCGCGGAGCTCCCGGCCGGCATGACGCTGAGTGGCGCCATCGGGAAGAAGCTCACCGACCTGTTTCCCCAATTCGGCGGCATCAAGGAGGAGATCGACAAGCTGGTCGGACACAATCTTGACAAGTCGTTTTCCGGCGGCAAACAGCCGTACGTGATCCTGACCGTGAAGAACTCGCGACAGCTCGTCGAAAAGGTCATCCTTATCCTCAAGGTGCCGCCCTGCAATATTGCCGATCATGTGGGGGAAGACCCCCAGAAACTGTCCTGAAATATACTTTTAATTATACAAGCCAGTCGCCGGAGGAGCCCCGTTCATGAAGAAAGCCACGACCAAGACCACCAGGACCGCCAAGGCGGCCGGAACATCAACGAGTTCCAGGCCAGCGAAGACCGCTGCCCGGAAGAAACCTGCCAATCCGTATCTGGCAGGAAACAAAATCGATCCGAAGCCGGCCTGCCGTGACCTGAAGGTCGCCGACCTGGTCGACAGGCTGTTCCTCTCCTACAATGCCGGCCGCCTGCGTGAGGCCTGTCAGCTGTTCTCCCGCAAGATGCTCTCGAAAGACGTCACGATCGGGATGAGCCTCGCCGGCGCCCTCACGCCCGCCGGTCTCGGCCAATCGGCCATCGTCCCGCTGATCGAGGCCGGCTTCGTCGACTGGATCATCGCGACGGGCGCGAATCTGTACCACGACACGCATTTCGGCATCGGCGAGGAACTGTACGCCGGCTCGCCGTTCTTCAGCGACATCGACCTGCGCGACAAGGGCGTCGTCAGAATATATGACGTGGTATTCGATTATCACGTCCTGCTGAACACCGACGCGTTCTTCCGCGAGATCATGCGTTCCGAAGTCTTCCAGCGGCCGATGGGCACGGCGCATTTTCATCATATCGTGGGCAAGTTCATCCATGAGCGTGAGAAAGCGCTTGGTCTCAAAGGGGTGAGCGTTCTTTCGGCGGCCTACCGGGCCGGTGTTCCCGTCTACACGAGCAGTCCCGGCGACAGCTCGATCGGCATGAACATCGCGGCGCTCGCGCTCGAGGGCGGCAAGCTGGTTCTTGACCCCAACGTCGACGTGAACGAGACCGCCGCGCTCGTGCTCGACGCGAAGCGCACTGGCGGCAAGAGCGCCGTCTTCATCTGCGGCGGCGGCTCGCCCAAGAACTTCATGCTCCAGACCGAGCCCCAGATCCAGGAAGTGCTCGGTATCAAGGAAGAGGGCCACGACTACTTCATCCAGTTCACCGACGCGCGGCCCGACACCGGCGGCCTTTCCGGCGCCACGCCCTCGGAAGCCGTCAGCTGGGGAAAGGTGCGACCCGACAGCTTGCCCGACACGGTCGTCTGCTACCTCGACTCGACCGTCGCCTTGCCCATCGTCGCGAGCTACGCCCTGAGCCGCACGAAAGCCCGCAAACAGAAGCGGCTGTATGACAAGCTGCCGAAGCTGATGGAAAAATTGACCGCCGAATACAAGGCGATTCGCAAAAAGGGCCTGCGCTGATTCACATCGCGTACTGGTTTGCTGTAGGGGCGGGTTTCAAACCCGCCCCTATGTCGTATGCGGAAGATTCATACCCGGGCGAAGGCGGCGGTGATGATGCGCTCCCGGTCCGCTTCGGTAAGGGGTGACGCGCCGGCCGTCTTCCACCAGGAAATATATTCGATGTTTTTGTTCGCGCTGACGACCGGGACCGGCTCGAGGCCAAAGAGAAACAGGCCGTGATGTCCGAACGCGTCGCACAGTTCGGTGACGACTGTGCGATGAGCCGCGGGATCGGTAACCAGCCCGCCCGGCATGACAAACTCCGTCGTGGCCTCGAACTGGGGCTTCACAAGCAGGAGCATGCTTCCGCCTTCTGCCAGTCGGCGCACCGCCGGGGTGACGATGGCTTTCAGCGAGATGAACGATACGTCGGCGACGATCAGGCCGAACGGCCCCGGAAGCTCGCCTTCGGGGATGGTGCGGAAGTTCGTGCGCTCGACCGGCGTGACGCGCGGATCACCTCGCAGTCGCGCATCCAGCAGACCGTAACCGACGTCGAGGGCGGTGACATGCGCGGCGCCCCGGCGCAGGAGCACCTGGGTAAAGCCACCGGTCGAGGCCCCGATGTCGAGGCATGATGCGCCGGCCACATCGATCCCAAAGGCCCCGATGGCGTTGTCGAGCTTGACAGCACCGCGCGAGACGAATGGGCCGCGCTTTTCGCGCCGCTCCAGGACAGTGTCTGCCGGAACCAGTTCGCCAGGCTTGTCATACACGCGGTCGCCGACGCGGATCTCGCCGGCCATGACAAGACGCCGGGCCGTGTCCGCGTCAGGGGCCAATCCGATCTGGACGGCCAGATGATCGACCCGCACCCGTTTGGCCATGTGAATTTCTCCGTTCCTGGCGTGACGATTCCCGTGATCTGGCGTATCATACCTCATGCGGCGGGATGCCGCACATACGCAGATAGAAACCGTTCCATGAAGCTCGACACCGAAAACATGCAGAAGATGACTCAGATGCGCATCGAGACCGGGTGGATCCCACGATGATCGGCGGCGTATCCGACGCACCCTGCACCGGGAACAGCCTTGAGGAGCTCGAGGCTGAGCTCGCCCGGGCCGAGGCGGCACGCGACGCCCTGCTGAGAGAAGCCGCAGAATACCGGTGCGCTCTCGATCTCGCCCGCGATTTTGCTGGTGTGACGATCTGGACCATCGATCTCGGAAGCCGGACGATGAGTTTCGGAACGAATCCGTGCTCCCTCCCTCTCGCGGGAAATCTCCATCCCGACGATCTGGATGCTCTTTTGCACGACGCGTCGCGACTGAGACCCGATCATCCCGGCCTTCACATGAACCTGAGGATCAGGGGTGACGGGGGGCGGTGGGAGTGGCTCGGATTCGACGGAGACGTCGAACGGTTCGATCCGGCCGGCCGGCCGCTCTTTCTCGCCGGGATCAAGAAAAATATATCTGATGAAGTATTATTGGAGCGGCACCTGGCCGAGGACCGGAAACTCCTCGAAGAACTGCTCGACAACTCGCTCGCCATTCTGTACCGCTACAACACCGAGCGAAAGGAACCCATATATGTAAATCCCGCCTTGATGGAATACGCACTGCCGGAATACGACAAAACGTTCTGGCAGATGATCGAAAGCGGGCTCGAATCGGTACACCCGGATGAGCGCGAATACGTCACTGCCGGCTTCAGGCGGACGGTCTCGAACCTGAAGTCTCCAACGACGTTCACGCTGGAATACCGACGCAAGAACATCCAGGGCGAGTATCGCTGGAATTACGACGTCATCACGCTCATTCCCGACCTGAGGGGCAACGTGCAGACGATGCTCGGTTCCGCCGTCGATATCTCGAACCTCAAAGAGGCGGAGGCAACGCTCCGCACATCCGAGGAACGATACCGGCTGGTGACGACTCTCAGCTCCTCCATCATCTGGACCACGGACCTGGAAAAAAACTTCACGTATTGCAGTCCGGCGGTATTCGATATGCTTGGATATACACCTGATGAAATCATCGCTCTCGGCCCGCGCAAGACGTTCCTCCCGGAATCATTCAGGCGGATCGAGCGGCTCGAAAGGGACATCCAACTGCAGGAAGCGAAGCCGTCGTCGGCTTTCACATCGCGCGTCGTCCAGCTCTGGCAACGGCACAAGTCAGGCCGTGCGGTCGTGACCGAAGTCGCCATTTCGGTGATACGGGACGAATCGGGCCGGGTATCCGGCTATTTCGGAGTGACCCGCGATATCACCGGGTTCCACGAGTTGAAGGAGTCGTTGCGAACGTCCCGGGAAATGCTCGAAAACCGCGTGCTGGAGAGGACGGCCGAACTGCTCCGCGCGAACGAGCATCTCCGCCAGGAGATAGAACGGCGGCGCCAGGTCGAAGCCGCACTGCTCGAAATGAGCGAGGCGGAGCAGCGGTCGATCGGGCACGAACTTCACGACGGCCTCTGCCAGCAGTTGGCCGGCATCATGTGCCTCTGCGAGGCTGCCCGCGAGCATCTCCTGGAGATCGGAAGCATCGACGCGATCCAGATGGGCCGGATCCACGACCTTCTTGCCGGTGCCGTGCGATATGCGAGATACATGGCCCGAGGCCTGAGTCCTCTGTTCATCGATGTCAACGGCTTGTCCGATTCTCTCGATGCCCTAGCGTCATCTGCCCCGATGATGTTCAGAATCTCATGCAGTTTCTCGAAATCGGGGAAATTCAGTGTGGAGGATCCGGAACAGGCGCTGAACCTGTACCGCATCGCGCGGTTGGCCGTTCAAAACGCCGCTCATGACGGGAACGCCTCGCACGTCGACATCCTTCTGAAAACGACGTCGAAATCCGTCAGCCTGGTCGTGAGCGACGATGGAATGCCCAGGGCTGTGGCCGTCTGTCCATCGGATTACGGTCACTGCATGATCGATTACCGCATGAGGACCATGGCCGGGAGTGTTTTCCTGAAAAACCGCCACGGGGGGGGGACGGTCGTGAGATGCGTTGCGCCGCTCCGCCGCCATGAGAAGGGGGAAGAGAATGCCGCGAAAGCCTGATCCGGTACCAGACGACAGTGCCGCCCGGCTTGAATCCCTCAGGCGGCAGATTGCGGCCGTTCGCGAAGAGAGCATTGGAGCGGCCGCGACCCTGGAGTTGCTGAAAAAACATGCCGGGATTCTCTCGAGCCGGGGTGGGATCGAGATATTCCGGCAGAATCCCGGTGAAGAGCCGGCGTTCGAGGACGCGGACCCGGAAGATATCCTGGATCTGCGGCGCAGGATATCGATGCTGTCAGGAACGACTTCAACTTTTCAGGGAGATATCAGGCTGGTGAAGGCGGACGCGGTTCCGAAGACGGTCAGAATCCATGGCGCCGTCAGTTCCTGGACGGAGGCCGGCGCCCCGGATGCCGTTGTCGGCATCAGATACGAGATAACGGACAAGCTCGCGAAGATCGGGGAAATCGGGGAACGCGCGATACAGCTCCGCGAACTGCTGGACAATGCCACGGTGCTCTTTTACAGGTACGATCTGAAGGGCGACTGTTTCCGGTATTCCAACCGGTCGGCCCAGCAGTTTCCGGCGTTTCGCGAATGTCTGAAACGGGGCCTCGCCATCGAGGAGGAGAACTGGGATATCCACCCGGATGACATCGGGCGATTCGCCCGGACCATCCGGGCCGCCATAGCTCGGCCGGTTCCGGCGAAGTTTGCGCTGACGATCGAATACCGGAGACGAAACATCCAGGGCCAGTACCGATGGCTGTATGAAAAGATCACCTTCCTCCGGGATGACGCGAATACTATAGATACAGTTATAGGTTCTGCCGTCGACGTGACTGCCTTGAAGGAAATACAGGAAGCCATCCGGGAGAGCGAACGGCGTTATCGCATGATGATCGAGCTTTCCACCGACATCATCTGGATCCTCGATCTCGACATGCGGCTTGTTTTTTCGAGCGCCGCTTCCTTCAGGATGCTGGGATACACCCAAGAGGAGATGTTCCGGCTCGCCCCCGGTTCCACCCTGGTCCCGGAGTCCTTCAAGAGATTCAAAGCCGCCATCAGGGAATACCTGTCGCGGGAAATGGCTCGCCCCAGCTCCGTCGAACCCCAGCGGTGCGAACTGACCTTCCGCCGGAAAGACGGCTCTTTCATCCAGGGGGAACTCGTCTTCTGCGCATACCGCGATGATTCCGGCCGTCTCTTCGGCATCTGCGGCGCGACCCGCGATATCACCGAGCGGAAGACCGTCGAAGAGGAAATGCGGCGCACCCAGCGCGAACTCGAACGGCGCATCGCTGACCGGTCGGAAAAACTCTCGTACATCAACACCCAGTTGAACGTCGAGATGGAGCGCCGGAAACAGATGGAGTATTTCATGCTCCATCATTCAGAACGCGACCGCGCCTTCATCGGCAGGGAGCTGAACGAGGGGTTGTGCCAGGAGCTGGTCGGCATCATGTGCCTCTGCGAAGTGGTGCGTGAAAACCAGCAGGGGCGCGACACCATCGCGATCGAAGATGTCACCGGCATCAGGGACCTGCTCGCCGACGCCGTCAAGCAGGCTCGCGCGATGGCGAAGGGGTTGAACCCGCTTCTTGCCGACCCGCGAAGCCTCGACAATTCCCTCGAACTCCTCGCGGAACGCACATCCGAGATGTTCGACACCGCCTGCCGGTTTACCCACGCCGGCTCGATAGAGATCGGAAACCCCGATCAGGCGCTCAGCCTGTACCGCATCGCGCAGGAAGCCGTTCACAACGCGATCCGTCATGGGAAAGCGCGGAATATCGAAATCGAGCTTGACGGCGACGAGGGAAACGTACGGCTGACCGTCGCGGATAACGGCTGTGGCCGGGCGGGCACGGCGGGAAATCCGAGCGGCATGGGATTGAAAATCATGGCCTATCGAATGCAGGCCATGTCTGGAACCCTGCGGATCACCGACCGGCAGGGCGGCGGCGTGAAGGTTGAATGTTCCGCTCCGAAGAGGTAGAATGGTTTTGCGTCATTCAGACTGCTATAATAAACATTGATACATAGGGGCTTTTACATTGTTTGCCGGTCCCAATCATTCCGGAATCAGGGTCTTTCTCGTCGACGACCACGGCGTCATGAGGATGGGCCTGCGACAGCTCCTCGTCCGGCGCGGCTTCGAGGTGTCCGGCGAGGCCGAGACCGCTGCCGACGCAGTGGCGCGGATCACGGCCATCCGGCCGAACGTCGCGCTGATCGACCTGTCGCTCGGCCGTGACGACGGAATGGCGCTCCTGGAAAAGCTCAACGCGGCCGTTCCCGAAGTGAACCTCATCGTGTATTCGATGTACGACGACCCGCTGTACGTCCGCAAGGCCGTGGCCGCCGGGGCGAAAGGCTATGTCACCAAGGACGACGCCTCAACCCACCTGATCGACGCTATCCGGGCCGTCGTCGCCGGGAAGCGCTTCTACAGCGAATCGATCGCCGGCAAACTCGTCGAAACGATCGTCGAAAAGACCGAGACCGGCGAGATGCCGGCCCTTTCGAACCGCGAGAAGGACATCTTCGACCTGCTTGGCGAGGGGCTTTCGATACGTGAGATCGCCGACAAACTCAGCGTGAGCCACAAGACGGTCGAAACCCACTGCGGCAACCTCAAACTAAAGCTCGGCGTGAAGACCATGCGCGAGCTTTCGAAACAGGCCATTCGCCGCAAGAACAGCTCCCATCACTGATTCCCCCTCCCCCAACGGATGTATAGATTCGGGTATTTCCCTGATGCAAAATCAGGGAAATGCCCGATTTCGCTCTGGCAGGAGATTCACTATGCTGAGAATGGAAGCAGGATCAGGTTTCATCTGCGCCTGTAACCATTAGGAGCTTCATAATTTTTCTCCCCCCCTCCTCCGAGGGGGGGAATTTGTTTTCTCGGAGCCCGGATACGGCTATACTGCTCCCCTGACCGGATTTTCCAATTTCAGACCAGGGAGCGTCACGCGTGCACACCTTGCCGGCCGGCGGACAGCCTGCGCCGGGAACCCGGAGCCGGCCTGCCGGAAGCACCCGGTGGGAGCTGATCGGCCCTCTGTTCCTCTGCCTGGGAATAGCCCTCCTGGCTCGCCTCTACGGCTGGCAGCAGGACCGGCTCGCCGCGATGAGCGCCGAGAACCACTGGCGTCAGGAGGCCCGGGCCGAGATCGAGAGGTTTCGCGGCGGCTGGACCTACGCGCTTCAGGTCGAGTCGGCGATGGACCGCCTCCGCAGGAGCGTCGGGGCGATGCTGAAAGCGCGTTCCGAGGTTTCGGGAGAGACGTTCGCGAGGCTGTTCCGGTCGGCCGTGCCGGTCTCGCACCGGCCCGACGGGACGCTGGTCTTCGCTTTTCGAGTCGATCCGGCGGGCAACCATGAAACCATGAGGGGACCGGGGCTGGAATCGGCCATGGGCCGGCTTGTTGGAAACGTCCTTGTCGCCGCCCTGTCGCCGGACGCCGTTTCATCCGCGCGCCGCCCGTCGCTCGACCGGCAGGCGTCGGGGCTGTTCGGGGAACTGGTCAGCCTGGACGTTCTCGCGAGATTGCGGCGGGGAAGGCTGACGGGGTCCCGGTGGCGGGGTGGGGATTACCTGATGGTCTGGAACGCCGCCGAAACCGCGCATGGCACGGTGCTCTGGCTGGCCCTGTTCCCCCGAAAAGCGGCGACCGCCTCAAAACCCGTCGAGCTTGCCCTGAAGAAAGGGGCCGCCCGGTGCCGGGGCCGGATGTGGCCTGTGCTCGTTCCCCTGATCCCGGAAAGCGGCCAGGTGCGGACGCGCGTCGCCTCGGGAACGGTTCCGCCGGCCGCCCTCCGGCGCTTGCACACGGCAATCGCGGAATGCGGAAGCCGGAACAGGATCGCCTCTGCCGGCTCGATCGGAAAGACGATTTCCGGGCTCTGGGTGATGCGCGACATCATCTCGACGACCCTTCCGTACGAACTCTGGATGATCGGCTTCGTGCCCGCGCAGGCCCGCGGGGAGGCGCTCCCCCCCTGGGAACGGGGGTTGTATGCCGCCCTATTCGGAGGCTTTCTGCTCTTTGCGGCGCGGCGGGCAATGAACCCGGGGCAGAGCGACCTGTCCCTGCGCGTCTGGTTCGCGGGATACGTTGCGCTTGCTGGCGTTGTCCCCCTTGGCATCGTCTGGGTGCTCGCCTCATGGTGGATAACGGCCAACGCCGAGCGGCGCGCCGGCGAGATGGAACGGATGGCCGAGGACCGGCTGGTGCGCCTCGACCTGATGAGCATTCGCGAGGTCGACCGATTCGCCGAGACCTGCGGAAAGGCCATCGAGAATCCCTCGCTCCTGAAGCGCCTGGTCGGGGCCCCCGCCGGCGCTGCCGGTCAGGCGGCGGTCGACCGCGAGCTCGCCGGCCTGCGCGCCGCGGGGCTTCCCGCGGAATACATGCACGTGTTCAGGCCCGGTCGGGACTCGTTCATGTCGACCGCGCCGGGGGCGAACGACCGGCCGAACCGCGGCCTGTTCCAACTGCAGAGCGGCATGCTCAACATGACCTTCATCTTCGGCGACCCTAAACATGCTGAAGAGTATACAAAGTCCATCCAGGGGCGTGCCCGGCTGTCGTTCGAGGCGTTCAAAGCCGTGTTCACCGATGTCTTCGGCCGTTACTACTATGACGTCCGCCGTCGGGGTCACCTGTTCCGCGGCTCGGACGAGCCGCTCTTCATGACGTACGACCTCATCTCGTCCCCGGACCGGTTCCTGCTCGGCGTGGTGTTCGCGACGCGCGCCCGCGAGCATTTCGCCTCCCTGCTCGGCGACGAGATCGCGCGTTGGCGTGTGATGCTGCCCGGCGTCCGGGTCGCCTGGGGGCGGATGATGCCCGGCGGCTTCGAACCGTCCGGCGACACAGCCAGAATCCTGTCGCCCGATCTGACGCGCACCCTGAACGACGCCGCCCGCGCCGGAACGATGCGCATCTCCCGGAGCGGCGAGCGGATATCGATCGCCCGGCCCTGCGATCGGATGCCCGGCTTCATCGCCGGCATGGAATTCTCGACGGCCGGCATCCGCCGCGAGGCGGCGCGGAACATCCTCCTGCTCGAAAATATATTGTCAATTATTGTATCTATCCTCTTCCTGATCGGCCTGGGCGTCGGGCGGCACCTGCTCCAGCCGCTTTCGAGGCTGGAGGCCGGGTTGCGGCGGGCCGCGTCCGGCGACCTCGACACGCGCGTCGGTCTCGAACGACCCGACGAGATCGGCGAGGTGACGAACGCGTTCGACCGTATGATCGACGGCCTGCGCGAGCGCCGCGAACTGGGACGGTTCGTCTCCGCCACGCTCGACCAGGACGTAGCGCAGGAGCGGGAGACCGCGGTGGGCCCACGCGAGGTCGAGGGGGCGGTCCTGGTGTCGGATCTGCGGAGCTTCACCACGATCTCCGAAACGAAACCCGTCGATGACGTCGTCGGGATGCTGAACGCCCACCTCGAGGCGATGGCCGGCGCGATCCACGCCGCCGGCGGCAAGATCGACAGGTTCATCGGCGACGCCGTGATCGCCGCATTTTATGGGGAATCACCGGCCGAAAACGCCCGCCGGGCACTGAGCGCCGCCGTCGCGATGCGTCGGGCCCACGAGCGGCGGCTTGCCGAACGGCGCGCTGGCGGCGCCTTCGAATACGGCATGGGCGTCGGCATCGACGCCGGAAAACTGCTCGTCGGCTCGTTCGGCACGTCGGAGCGCATGGAGCGCGCCGTGCTCGGCCCGCCGCGCGAGCTGGCCGAACGCCTCGAGGCCGATTCCAAGAAGGGCAGGCACACGACGATCGTCCTCTCACCCGAGATGATCGAACTGCTCGGCGGCTCGACGGTCGGATTCGAAAAA
>JAGOCE010000496.1 GCA_017998915.1 Candidatus Ozemibacteraceae bacterium | reverse complement strand
CGGGGGAAAACCCGTGGGAGGCATGAAATCCTCCTGGATGAGAAGATCGTGAATGCCTGGTTTGATGCACTCGAAGAACATGGCCTTGGGGCGGCTGCTACGCTTCTCGAGGCGATGAAGATACGCCCCGAGCGGCGTCACGATGCAATCGGCCAGAGCGGTGGGTGATACCTCGAATGAGTCGAGAAAGACCGTGTTTCCGTGCGAGTCGACCGCCTTGACCAGGAGTCGAACCGATTCCCGAACGAGAAATCGGAATCCGACCCAGAGGAAAAACACCTCGTCAACGGACAAAATACTTTCCCGATTGCTCCCCTGAACCTGCACCACGACGGTGAGGGCGGAGGGGGACATGGCGGCCAGCGCCTGCAGGCGCTCATGGTCGTTGAGACGGAGATCCGGATGGGGGGTCCAGGTGGCAATTTCCGCCGGCCACACGGTGCTCAGGGCATCGAGAAAGGCCTCACGGCCGGTTGGCGAAGAGACGAACCGACCGTCCGGGGCGAAAAGCCCTACCACCAGGAGAGGCGCTGAGGCCAGACCAACGGAATTGAGCTCTTTGGCCATTTTCTGCCGACACTGGGCAAGGGCATCCTGCAGACCGTAGGCCGTCGTATCGGTTGCCACATCCTGTTTCATGATGGGCAACCAGACTTTCAGAGATTGGTCGCAACCCCAGCCAGGGCCCACCAGGGTCATCATCAACGCAAGGAGGCACAGGACTCGACATCCGAACTTGAGCTTCATTGGTATGCCTCCTGTGCGGGTTGGTGAATCTGAGCGGGCCGGGGAAGATGTGAATCAAATCCTGGTGGGGTGGGCTCCGCCTTCATCAGCAAGAGATCCCGGAGTCGCCCAAAGGACAGCAGCAACTCTGCGAAGTGGCTCAGTAACGGACCGCGACGGGAAGCCGGATCCTGTAGAAGGTCACGGTATGCGATAGCCCTGGAACGGAGGACTTCCAGAAGAGGAGTTCTGGCTGCCGATGCATACTGCCGCTGAAGTTCATCCAGCAGAACGACGAAGGAAGCTACCTCGCTTGCGGTTTCCTTCCAGGGCTTGTCCATGAACCCGGGCTTCAACATGTTCAGTGACAGTTCGGCTCGCAGGAGGAGCAAACGCCCTTCCTGGCCTGAAGAGTGCGCGGACAGGATGCACATCTCGAGAACGATGGGCTCGAGAAGGTCGTGCGCCAGTGACAATCGGTCGTTCAGAATGAGCTTTCTGACCAACCCAAGGTTGCTTGCGATCCCGGACAGGGAGAATTGCAGGCGTTCCCGATCGATATTTCCGGTGGTCGGGTCGGACAACATGGCTGAGGAAAAAGGAATCCAACCTTCCATCACGTCGGCCAGTTTATCGGAGGCTGCGGCCTTGTTCATGGCATTCAGATCGGCCGCTAAAGCGCGGATAACTCTCACCAAGTCCAGGTTCTGTCGGGCAAGGCGGTCGGTGACGTTCTCGCCAGTGATGAGGCTCAAGACCGTATCGTCGCATGCTGCAACCGGACACGTGGAACTCGTCACCATCGCGAGAAGCAGGAAAAACCGGATCCGCGCCGAAACCTCAGCAAGGTGCTTCATCTCGTCTCACTTGCCCGGGCGGTTCCCGGGAACACCCCCATTATCATCGTCGTGACCGCAGGAAGTCAAGGGTTCGCGGCAGGGTGAGCGTACGTCCTTCTCCCTTGATATTCCTTTTGCCGTTCATTGTGTCTTGCAGTGAAACGAACTCCGTTTCTCAGAGGCTCAGCAATTTCGGAGTCTCACTCGACGGGTGTGAGGAGCCTGAAGGCAGAGACGTGGTGGGCTTTTCCTTTCACGAAAATTTCGCCGACGGGTGTCAGGTCTCGGTTGTGCAGAGCCGCCGCGGCGGTACCTTCTATGACCGTGCCGCCGCCGCCCTTCGTCGCGAGATCGCACAGTCGGGCAGCTGTGTTCACCGTATCTCCGATGACGGTGTATTCGAGCCGTACTTCGGCCGTTCCCATGATGCCGGCCAGGACCGGACCCGATGCGATACCGATCCCGAGGGGAAGGGGAAGTTCGTGCACGAGGTCGTGCATGGCCCGGCGCATGTCGGTCACCGCCTGCGCGGCGGCGTGCGTCGCTTCGTCGAGACTGCCGTGCTTCCCGGCATCGAAGACGGCCAGGATTTTTTCACCGATGAACTTGTCGATCTCGCCGCCGTTTCTGCGGATCGCCCCGGCCATCAGCGCAAGATACCGGTTCAGGCGGACGACGAGCGTCTCGGGAGAGTGCCCGCGCGAAAACGCCGCGAAACCAGCCGGGGCGGCGAAGAGAATCGCGGCGGAGCGGTTTTCTCCGGCCATTGCCGCCCTGCTTTTGGACTCGTCGCTCGCCGCTGAACGGACCGAATCCGAGACGAAGGAGCGGAGGCGCCGGCCCTCTTCGACACCGGCCGCCATCGCGTTGAACGCGACTGCCAGGTCGCCGAACTCGTCGCGCCGCTCTGCCGGCAGTCTTGTATCGAACCGCCCGCCCATGATCCCTACCAACGCGCGGATGAGGGCCTGGACCGGGTTCAGAAAACGCGAGGCCGTACGAAATGCCATATATATCATAAGAAACAGAATGAATGACAGAAAACCGCGCCGGGTCGCGGATG
>JAGOCE010000495.1 GCA_017998915.1 Candidatus Ozemibacteraceae bacterium | reverse complement strand
CTCGCACTCCTTGATCCCGAGCGCGCCACCCTGGGCCTTCTCGCTTCCGCCGCTTTTCGAGAGGAATGCGATGATGCTGTTTTCCTCGTGGGGAATGACGAGATCCTTGTATTCCTTCGCCGTCATCCCTTCGGCCCTGACGACGCGAAGTTTTCCCTCGGCCTCGTCGTTCAACAGCAACTGGACCCGACTCGCATCGAGCCCCTTGCTCACGATCTCGAGCATCGTCGTGAAGATCTCATCACGGTCGAGGCTCTTGGAGAGATTCTTGATCCGCAGCAGCGTCGTCGAAAGCTTCATCGATTTCTTGCTGAAATCGTCTTTGATCTGCCGGATTTCCCGCTCCATGCGCTGTTCAGCGGTCTCGTTCGGATCGATCTGTTCCGCGGCGGCTTTTTCCCTGGCCCCCTTCAGTTTTTTCTCCTCTTTCTCGACCTTCCCGACGAGGCCGCCCAGGTCTCCCTCTTTCGCGGCCTCTTTCCGGGCCTGATCGTCACGATACCGGGCGGCGGCGTTCGGGTCGACGCGGGCTTTGAGACCTCCCTGGTCGCCGGCCTTCAGTTTCTTCACCGTCTCCCACTTGAAAAACAGGTAGTACAGGAAACCAGCGCTGAACAGGACCAGCACGGAATACACTTCCCACCAGTCTTCGATCGGGAAGCGGTCGGGCTTGTATTTCAACGCCAGGGTCGCGCCACCCACCATCAACGGCAGGGAAAAAGCGAGGAAGGTCGTGGCGATCTTTTCCCCCATCACCCCGAGAAAGCCGACGATCGCCAATATATAAAAATAGTTATATATAAAGACATAGATCTTCGGAATCTTATTGAAGTAAACGAGATAGGCGACGGCCCCGATCCCGATACTCCCGAGAAACCCGAGAATATTCGTTATCCGGGAAGGCGTCTTCGTCCCTCCGTCGCTCCCGTCAGCCATACGGTTTGATTATACCCCCTCCGCCGCGACATTGCCATGCACGCGCACGGCGGGCTCATCCGAGCCTGGTGATCTCCCCCATCAGGCGGTTTGCGGCGGTCGTTCCGGGAGTCATCTTCTCGAGGAGGGCCTGAGCCTCGGAGAACCGTCCTTTGACGCACAGAAGGTGCCCATACCAGGCAAACGCGGGGCCGCATCGGGAAAACGACCGGCACGCCTCGGTGGCTGCCGCCAAGGCCTCCTCCAGCCGTTCCTCGGCAAAGAAACCGATCGACCGGATCATGTTTTCGTAGGCCACGGTTTTGGCTCCACCACCAGCGGCTTTCCCCGCCATATTGGACGTCTCCTGCGATTCCCGCCTCGTCTCCGCCACGTTCAGAAGGGCCAGTTCGGCACGTATGGAAGCCCTGACGAGCGGCAGTTTTGCGTATTCGAGGGCCCGAATCCAGTCCTGGCGCGCCTGATGGGAATTTCCGAGCGCGGCATGACATCGTCCCGTGACGAGGAGGCTCAAAGCCGTATCGTCTCCTCCGAACGCCGCCGCGCACGATTCAGGAATCTCATTGATCGCTTTCAGCGCACCGGCGAAGTCGTCGGTAACGCTCTTCAGCAGTGCCTCCAGCAGGATGGCATAGGCCGCATGGCGGGAACCGGCAAACCGGGACTGGAATTCGAACAGCAGCTTTCTGCACTCGTAGATGTCCTCCTGCTCGAGATAGGCCCTGATCATGGACAGATGCATCTCCGGGAAGGAAACCGGGTCGTGAAGCACAAACAGCTTTTTTCCCGCGATGACGACCGTTTCGAATGCCTCTTCCTCGAGCCTGATGACCGCCTGTGCCTCGTGCAGCTTCGCATCGGAGAAACTCTCCGCGCCGCCCACGTTGACGGCCGGCATCATGCGGCTCAGCCCCGTCACCTTCGCGGCCTGAAACATCATGAATCTTCCGAGTGGCATCCAGAACGCCGCCAGAACGGTGCAGCCGAGTGAGACAAGCATCCCAGGCAACCGAACCATGATATCGAGGCGGCTCTGGTAGCTCAGCACGAATGCCATGAACCACCAGCAGAAGAACCAGATGGCATACATCTCGCTACGCCGAGGGCGCTTTCGTTCGGGAATGAAAAAAAACAGGGGAAGCCCGATGATAAACGCGATCGTGACGGCATGCATCGCGATCAGCAGCCGCGGGATGATCCAAACCGAGTCGTAGATAGAGAACGTATCGACAAGCAGGGCCGTTCGTGCCTCCGGCAGGCCGAACCATCCGGCACCGGCGACATGAATCACGGCAAGCAGGGCGAAGACCAGGCTGCCCCAAAGCGATGTCATCGGGATAAGGCGTACCGTCATGACGATGAGGATGCCGATCAGGATGAGCGTATACAACATGCCGATGTCGGGTGCCAACCCGATCGGAAGGGCGCTCAGGTAATTGACCAGCGGAAGCGTCTGGAGGCTCGCGCTCCAGCCGACGCTCCCACCATCCGATTTCTGCAGTGAGGTAAGAGCGTCCGACAGCAGGATGGCGGAATCGGCTGCATCGATCAGCTTCAGAGAGTCGAGTTCGAGAAGGAACAGGATGACGCGATCCCGGTATGAGAGAAGTTCACGCCCCCTCTTGTCGCGCAGGAGCTCGAGCTTCCGGTTTTCAAGGCCGAACAGCCGACTCAGATGGGCAAGCCTGACCCGTGCACTGGCGTTTGCAG
>JAGOCE010000096.1 GCA_017998915.1 Candidatus Ozemibacteraceae bacterium | reverse complement strand
CCACCTGAACCTCCCGAACCCGCAGAGGAACTTCCGGAGATGGTGCCTTCGATGGGGATCGTTTCACCGATGATCGTCGAGTCATACAGGGGTGTTCCGCCCTCCCCGCCGTCGCTGGAACTGCACTCCCAGAGGCAGCCCGATGGAACCGCGGATACTTTTTCCGCGCGCTTCAGCGCTTCTTCCATATCCTGGCGCGTCGCCCGGCCGTCGCCGGGTTTCGCCGTCGCGTCTTCCTCGAGGAGGCGGACCGTATCGCGCCACTGCAACAGCATCTGGCGGCGGCGGCGCAGGTCGGGCTCCCTTCCGATCTCGTCGAGGTTGCCGGACACCCATGACACGTCGACGGGCATGACCGATTCGTCATCGAGAAGGAACGCGTCAACACCATGAAACTGCCCGGCAAGCCGTTGAAGCCGTTCGTCGGGGCGGGCATCTCCCCGGGCGAGGTCGGCGACGGAGGATGAGATGTCGGTCGAGACGTTCCGCAGAGTCTTGATCGTCATCGTATCGGCGACGCCAATACGGGGAAACAGGAGTGTCGAAAAGAATGCCAGAACGAAAAAACAATATATATGATATAATATATGCATTCCTGACTTCGAATGCATCATGACGCTCGTCGCCTCAGAATGTCGCCCGGAATGAGCTTGGTGACGGTGATCTGCCACCCCATCCAGAATGTATCGGCGATCGTATCCGACAGGATGACGATGGCGAATACGATATATCCCGTGTTACGTATCTGGAGCGCCTCGAGAATGTAGATCGCGCTGACGGTGACGGAGAAATACAGGATCGCCATCATCCAGAGAAACGACATATACAGAGTCCGCTGGAACTTCCAGCCGGCGAAACCGTCGGTGAACAGGCCGCGGAGGGTGACGAACACGTCGGTGTTCGAAATCAACTGACGGGGCATGAGGGTGCAGGTGAAGCTGTGATAGGCAAGAAAGAACAGCAGATACACGATAAAAAACAAGCTGGCGCCGATCGGCGTCGCGTAAAACAGGAGGGCGGCTCCCCCCACGAGGGGAAGCTGAGCGATCACGTTCATTTGCACAAGCCCGAGATACTCGACGGGGTTCATCGGGCGTTTCGCGACGGTTTGGGAGGGGCGATCGGTGAAGGCCGCCATGAAAGCTCTTCCTGTCAGCATCCAGGCGAAGGGGCGGACGAGGAAACAGATGGCGAGGAAGATGACGAGCATCACGGTATCGCCCGACGAACTCGTGTACGTCACGTTCCATATCGGGCCGTGGGTCACGAAAATCGCGATGAAGATGAGAATCTGCGGGAGATCGGCGAGAAGCCAGGCCTTGATGATGTTTTTCCGGTTTCGACGCCAGAGGAAAAACACCTCGTCCATGACTTCAGGCGACGAAAGCAGGGTATCCGTCGCGATCTGGCGGACGGGCTTCGTTTTCCCCGGCTTCTCGGTCGAGATCCCCGCGCGTCGAAGCGTAGCGGCGACTTCGGCCGCTGTTTCCCTGACGCTATCGTCGGGATCTTTCGACAGCGACAGGGCGACGCGAAGGGCACGAGGCTCGTGAAATCGCTCGAGCTGGGCAACCCCTTTCCGACGTTCTGCGGGATCGGAACTCTCGATCAGCACGAGGCAGTCGGAAAATCCGTTCGTCGTCGCGGGGTCAGTGTTCATCAGGCTTTCCGCCTCCCGGCACCCTGGTCAGGTCCTCGGCGTCTCGGATGACGATCGTTCCGGCCGCGATGTCGCCAAGCCGCTGGTGGCGATCCGAGAAGAGAATCGATGCCATGCCGGTCAGGAAGCAGATCGGAAGAAAGTCGACGACGCGAAGGATGTTCCGCGCGAGGGATGCCGCGAAGCCGACGCGACCGCCGTCGATCGTGACCACCCGGAGCCCGAGCTTGCGCTTTCCGGGTGTCTGGCCGTCGTAATAGAGTTCGAAGAACGGGTAATAGCCCCAGAAAAGAATGAAATAGACGATGATCGAGTAGGCTGCGTAGATGCCGCGGTAGCCGTATCCTCCGAATCCGATGAAAAGCGGGCTCACATGAAGGACGAGACTGGCGACGATCTGGTAGAATAAGTCGTAAAACTGCGCCTGGCCGCGCGAATACAGCCCCGCCATCTGGAATCGGAGCTCGATATTTTCGGGCGTGACGACGGTCAGCTGTTCGGGCATGCCCTCAATATACACCGATTCATCTCGAAACAAAAACATCTCCCTGGAGAGGGGGTGTGGTATGATTTGCCGAAATCGAGAGCGGGCCGTCGACATGGATCTTGCAACCTACCGTGAATTTCAGAAAAACCTGCTGGAACTGCTCGGCAAAGCCTCCGGTATCGCACAGGAGCTCGGTTTCACCGCGCTGATCCGCTCAGCCGGCGAACTGGAACACCGCGTCCTTGCAGAACGGTTTTCCGTTGCCGTTCTCGGCGAGATCAAGCGCGGGAAATCGACCCTCATCAACGCACTGCTGGGCGAGGACGTCCTGCCGCGCGCGGCACTCGTCTGCACCTCGGCCCTGTGCCTGATCAGGCACGCCGACGCGCCCGTCGCCATCGTTCACGACCGGGATGGCGGCGCGAAGGATGTCGATCCGACTACCCTGAAAGACTGGGTCACGCGCAAAAATCAGGCCGCACAGCATGTCGATCATGTCGAGATCGGCTGGCCCCTGCCCCTGCTGCGCGACGGTGTCGTCATCATCGACACGCCCGGTGTCAACGATACCGACGAGGTGCGCCGGCGGCTTACCGAAGAGTTCATTCCGCGGGCTGACGGGGTCATCTTCGTCCTGAATGCCGGCCAGCCCCTTTCCGATTCGGAAGTGCGATTCCTGAAGAACGGCGTCCTGAAACACCACATCAGGAAGTGCTGGTTCGTCGTCAACGGTGTCGACCGCATCCATGATGAAGCGCAACGCAAAGAAGCTGTCGAATACTGCCGCAGAAACCTCGCCGAGATCCACCCGGATATCCGCCTCTGGGGCGTTTCGGCGAAGTCCGCCCTTGAGGCCCGCCGGAACGGCGATGACGAGGCATGGAACAGATCGGGTGTCGCGGACCTGCTTCACGGCCTCTCGGCCGACCTCGTGGAAAGCCGGCGCGATGCTTTGTTCGAGATTCCCCTGGCACGCTTCGAGTCGATGCTGGACGACTTGGAAAAGGGCCATGGGATGCTCGCGGCAGCGCTCGACCGAAGCCGGCGCGAGACGGAGCAGGCCGACGACGAGCGCGAGCAGGAGATCGAAGCACTCGAGGCCGACCGGGAGCGAATTCTCACGCGTTTCGCGAACGGCGTCGAAAGCATGATTTTCGAAGCAGCCCGCGCCGAAGAGGCCGGTCGGCCAACCGCTCCGTCGTCTGGCCGGAGAGTCATGGCAGTGCGGGGAGCAGACGCCCCATCGGCGGAGCATCAGACGCTTCGTGCCGCCGTCGAGGCGATCCTGTCGAGCGACTCGCTCGATGAGGCAAAAATCGCCGCCCTTCACCAGCTCGCCCGCGATCAGGTCCTGATCGAGGCTGAGAACATCTTCGACCGGATCGGATGGGCCATCCGTCCGCTCGCGGCTGACTGCTCGCGCGAACTTTCGCAACAGCTTGCCAGGTTCGACTCCCGCGTATCGCTCGGCCGGCCGGGCTCAGCTGCGCCGCTCGTCGAGTTCAGAAAGGATTTCGAAATCGAATCGGTGTCGCTGGGCCTCGAAGCACGGCAGTTCGTTTCCGGATTCGGCCGGCTTGCCGCAGTCGCCTTCCTGCTTCAGGGAAACCTTCTGTTCGCGGCGGCCTCGCTCGGCGCCTCTCTCGCAGCACGCCTGACGGGCGACATGACCAGAGAGGTGACGGCGAACATGGAACATCTCATCGCCGAGGGGAAGAAAAAGCTCCGGCACGAAATCGTCCGCCGTCGGGCAGAAATTTCTCAGGTCTGGAAACGCGACCTGTCGGTGCGTTTCGACCAGGGATTCTCCGTCATCAGGGAAGCCGTCGCCGCATCACGAAATCCATCCCCCGACGAACGAATTAAAATGCGACTCGAAATAATACCTTCAGATATTTCAACGATCAGACGGGCGCTCGAGGCACTGAAGGCGGGGCGGCCGTCATGACGCTCGCGCGTGCCATTTCCCGTCTCGCGAAGGCGTATCCGGGCATCGAGCCGGATGCCTACGAGATCACTCTCTGGGGGCGCATTTCGATCGATGACGAGGGAGACGGTGATGGAGCCCTCATCATCCATCCGCGGGGTGTCGCTCTCTGCCGTCCGTCCGCTCTCCTGCACGATGGATTCGACCTCGATCTCGGCTATGACGACATTGCGCTGTTCTCCTGCTCGCCCGCCCGATTCGAGCTTCGGGCCGCCCACGAAGGGCGGGTGGAGACGATCTCGTTCGTGCCAGCTACGGAGACCCAGGCCGGCTACGTCGCCGAAGCCGCATCGCGGATCCGGCTGCGCATGCTTGGCATCGTCGCCCGCGGCGCGACCTGGCCGGCTGTCCTCCTGCCCGACTGTGGCATGGAACAGGCATCCAAAGCCGCACGCACCATGGAAGAGCTGGCCCGCGCTTTTCCGGGTCATCCTGCGATCCTGTGCCGCCAGGCGGCCCTGATGAACGCGGCCGGCAACCCGGCCGAGGCGATCGATCTGCTCGCCGCGTCCGGGCAGGCGCGGGGTGAAAACGAACAACTGATGATGATCGTTTCGATGATATGCGCGGGCAGGACCCGGCAGGCGGAAGTCCTTCTGAACGAGATGAATGGCGATATCGCGGGGCTCACCCAGGCATGCGCAAGGCTCGGACTCGTCTGCCGTCTTCAGCGGCCCGGCCGTGTCGGCGACTGGGCAGGTTGGCTCGAGCAGCTCTTCATTGCTCCCCTCCTGCGCGACGGCTGCATCAGGCCGGAATGGCCCGCCGTACGCAAAGCCCTCCTTTCACCCGGGGTGCAGACGCTCGAACTCGTAGCCGCGCTGTTCGATGATGACCGCGACGCGGCCGTCAATCTGCTCGACGCGGCGCGCCGCGAAACGTGGTTCGATCCGCTGATCTCGATGCTGGCTGAAGCCTCTTGTTTCGCCCTCGACGGGGACTTCGCTACCGCGTTCCTTCGCCTCTGGCCGGCACGGGGTCGGACGGCTGCGATGCCCTTGATGTGCCTCGCATCGGCGAGTGGGAACGAGCTGAAGCTCCTCGAGTGGCTCGACTCCCCCAAATGCGCCGATTTCGATCTCACGCCCGACGAGCGGGGCATGGTTGCGCACATCTTCTGGCGCGCCGGAAAACGAGGGAAAGCAGCAGCCCTGATCGAGGCCATCACGCCCGAAGAGCGCACGGTCATGCATCTCGACATCCTGCGACGGCTCGCCATCATCGAGTCACACCTCGATGGCAAACCTTCTCGTGAAGGTCCTGAGCGCTGTCTCAACGTGCTGAGCGGTGGGGGCGACGATGCCTGCCACCCAGAAGCGCCGCGGTTCGCGGCGGAACTCCGTCTCATCCTCGCCGAAAAGGAAGCCGCCGTCGAGCACCATCGCGACGCCCGCGCCGAGCTGATCCGGGCATCGACGCTGATCGAAGATGCGGCGACCGATCCCCTGCGGATCCGTCTCGACGAATTGAGGAACAAAATTCCGGCAGCCCTGTCGAATCTCAGCTGGGCGGGCATTTCCGCCATCGTCGGGAAGTCCCTCCAGATCGTCCCCGAAGAACGGCATGCCGTGCTCGCCGATGCCTGGAACAGCATCGTGGCGACGGCTGGAAATCCGCTCACCATCGCGTTCATGGGCGAGTTCAACGCGGGAAAGTCATCGATCGTCAACGCCTTGCTCCAGCGTCCTCTCCTGCCGACCGGCGTTTTGCCGACGACGCGCATCCCGTGCGCGATCGAATACGCCGATATCGAGTCCCTGATCGGGGTCCGGGAGGGCGGCATCGTGACCCCGCGTCCCCTGGATGACCTCCGAACGTTGCTCGTGGAAACGCATGACGGAGCCGACGTGCGGCTTTCCGGATTCGAACGGATGCTCCTCTTCGTTCGCCTGCCGACGATCACCCATCTTCGTATCCTCGATCTTCCAGGGCTGAACGCCCGCTTGGTGCGCCACCAGACCTGCTCCGAAACCGCGATCGGCGAGGCGGACATCGTCGTCTGGATCGACAACGCGACGCAGTTCGCGGCGGCTTCGAACGTCGCTTCCCGAACGCGCCTCGCGAAACCCTGGCAGTCGCTGATTCTCGTTCTGAACCGGGTCGACGAGATCGATCCGGCGGAGCGCAGCGACGTGATTTCCGGCTGGCTCCAGCATCTCGGCGACACGAACGATCACCGCCTCTTCATCACCGCCTGCCCGTCCGACCCCTCGTTCATCGAAGGGATCAGGGAGTTTTCGGTGTGGCTTTCCGCAATGAACGTGTCCGCGCCGCAGATGATCGCCGGATACCGGAAGAGGCGCCTCCTGGAGTTCCTGAAACGCCTCCAGGAAGAGGTAGAAGCCTCTCATCTCCTTGCCGGCCAGGATCTCCCGGAGGAACAACCGCAGGTACCGCAGCCGTTCCGGATCGGCGATGCCGTGGTGCGCGATCTCGCCAGCCGCCTTCAGCGCCGGATCGAAGAGTGGAAACGCCTTGGGATGCCGTTGTCCGCGCTCCCGGAGGCGGTGGAATCACTGGCTGGCGAAACGCTCAAAACCGATCTTGCCGGCAGCCTCGCCTTGGTCCGCCTTACTGGAGAGATCGTCAGCGGCTGCGTGCCGGACTTCCGTCTTGTCAGGAGCGTTTGTGACGGAATTGCCCGCGAGGCATCCGCTTTGCGGAGAAGAACGTTCGGAAGGGAACGCGCCGAACGTCGGCAGACGCTTGCGTTGGCTCGTTCCGAACTGGCCGTCAGACGGATGTTGTATTCTACCCCGCTTCTCGAGGCCATTCGCGGGCTTACGGACGATCGTATCGAAGATCTTCCCTGGATGAAAAAGAATGTGTAACCTTGAGACCAGAGACGGGAAGATATATCATGAAAATCAACACCAGGGAGGCTGTATATGATCAGGAACCATGTTTCTCTGCTCCTGATATCCTGCGCCTTTCTCGTCTGTGGCATGGTGCTGCCTGCGCATCTTCATGCCCAAGACCCGATGGCGACCCTTCAGGACCACGCGATCACCGATTCCGATAACGCCGCCGCTGGTAAGACAACGGGAACCGGAGCCGTTTCGGGAGTGACGACGGAACAGATGGAAAAAACCATATCGGGTCTCGAAGCACTCGTGAAGCAATACGAGGCGTTGATCAAGAAACTCGAGGGCCAGATTGAGGCTCCCAAGCAGGCGGCCGGAAACAAGACCGGTACGGTCCAGGTCGGCACCAGCCTGAACGTCCGCTCGGGCCCTTGGGGCAAGATCATCGGCAAGCTCGGGAACGGCAACCAGGTACAGATCGTCGCGAAGGAAGGCGACTGGTTCAAGATCAGGCATGGCGACGGGTATGCCTACATTCATTCGTATTATGTCAGTGCCCCCGGGCACAAGGCGCACCAGGGCGCCGAACCCCCGGTTCTCGGGTCGAACCGGTCGCCCGGCGGCTCGAGCTCTTCCGCTTCGGGCAACAAGCCATCCGATTCCGGCTCCAAGCCAGGCACGGGCGGATTCGGGGCAGCGCCCTGTTCTCCCATGCCCGGCCGTGCCAGTTCTGAATTCGGCCCCCGGAATCTGTTCGGACATTCGTTCCACAGCGGAATCGACCTCCCGGTTCCGACCGGCACCCGCTTGAATTCACTCGGCGCGGGCACCGTCGTGGCCTGCGGCTACGAGTCGGGCGGCGGTCGGTACGTGAAGGTGAAATATGACAATGGCTATACATCGTTCTACTGCCATCTTCAGAGTTACAACGTCTCGCACGGCCAGCGTGTCTCGGCCGGCCAGCAGATCGCCCGCTCGGACAACACCGGCCAGTGGACGACAGGCGCTCACCTCCACATGGCGGTCTACGACAAGAGTGGAAAATCGGTGAATCCGCGCTCCGTTCCCGGCATCAAACTTCCTCCAAAGTGAGAAAAGGACACATGAGAAACATTCTGATCGGTTCCCTGCTCGCTGCTGCCCTCTCGCTCTCGGCGGCCGCTTCGGCCCAACCCTTCTCCGTCGTAATGGTCAACGGCATGCAGTATGAAGCGGCACTCGCCTCGTCATCCGTCGCGCACAAGGATATCTGCTCGATTCCTTACGGGACCGCCGACAACTGCGTCGGTGGCGACATGCAGGATGCCGAACACCGCACCGAAGGCGCCCCGACGGCGTTTCGGCCGATCGCGGACGGTTCATTCTGGGTTCTCGATACCATCAACCAGAAACTGAAACATTTCGCCCGAGACGGAAAGCCCCTCGAAACCCTGCCCTACCCCGGAACCGGCGAGAAGAACTTCGTTCACATAACCGACCTGGCCGTGAACCCCAACGGCGGGTTCTACCTGTTCAACGCCACCGACGGCATCGTCGAACGCGTCGACGCGAAGGGCGCCTCGGTCGTCCAGATCGAAGGTCTCGCCGATTCGCGCGAAGTCGGCGTCGACAGCAAGGGAAACCTGCTCATCACCAACCCGGTCATGCAGTCACTGCTCCGGTTCAACCCCGAAGGTGAACTGATCGAGAAATACGACGGCCAGACGCATCTCTCGCCGATCGTCGGCGCAGACGACAAGCCCCTGGGCGTGAAATTCGACGAGCAGAATGCCGAGCTGGTCAAGGCCGATACGGCTTCGCCTGTCGCGGAAGTCTCGCTCGCGAAGTTTCCGCTCGATCTTCCGAAGGAGCGCAAGGCGAACTACGTTTCGGCGAAACTGATCGGCTCCGACGCGAAGAATCAGGTCTATCTCGAACTCGTCGCGTGCGACGAGAACGGTGTCGTGCACCGGCACCGCGTTCTACGGTTGGCCGCCGACGGCGAGGTGCTCAGCCAGGCCGATCTGCTGATGATCCCCTTCCTCGCCCCCGACATGGTTCGCCACCTGACCGTCACCCCGGACGGTACCCTGTTCGGCTTCCGAAGCGACGGCAAGTCCTGGATCCCGATTTCCTACGATCTGCCGTGACAGCCCTGTGACATGCACGAAAACGTTCCCGTACTGATCGCGCGGGAGCGTTTTCTTTTTTTGAAAACAAATCTTCAGAATCTTCGTAGTATGAGATATACCATCCCGTATCGAGGTGTCGCATGAAGAAGCAGAGTATTTCACTTCTCTTGGCTGTGTTCGTCGTTCTTTCGGTGTTCGCGTTCGGCGAGACACCCTTCACCGGAACGAATGTCAAGGTCGGAGATGATGCCAACACGGTGGTGATCAACGGCCAGGTCGTTCCCGCGAACGCCGGCGCCAGTGGCGGCAGTTCATCGAAAACCTACACCGTTAAGGCTGGAGATTCGCTCTACGCGATTGCCGCGCGGCTTCTTGGCGACGGCGACCGGTTCATGGAACTCGTTGATATAAATTCGGAACGCTATCCTTCTCTTCTGAAGAATCCCAGCATGATCTATGCCGGTTGGACACTCAAACTGCCGGGAGATGCGCAGTCCGGTTCGAGTTCTTCGGAAACGATGACCGGCACCGTCGTCGTGAACCCGAGTCTCAACATCCGCAACGGCCCCTGGGGTCGCATCACCGGCTCACTTCGTGACGGGGACAAGGTCACGATCGTCGGCACGAGCGGCGATTGGTACAAGATCAAGGTTGGTTCGGGCTACGGATATGTCCACGCCAACTACGTTTCGACGCCGAAGAAGTCGGCCGGGAAAACCCCCGTCGACGGCGGTTCTACCGCAATATCCACCCCTTCGGCCGGCGGTTCGTTCGGCGCTGCCCCCTGTTCTCCGATGCCGTCCCGCACTTCGTCCGAATATGGCCCGCGTGACCTCTTTGGGCATAGCTATCACTATGGCATAGATCTCCCCGTTCCGACCGGAACCCGGCTGAACGCACTGGGGAATGGCGTCGTGATCGCGGCCGGATACGAGTCTGGCGGCGGGCGGTTCGTGAAGGTTCGATACGACAACGGCTACGAATCCTTCATGTGCCATCTTCAGAGTTATTCAGTCTCTGTCGGACAGAGGGTTAGTAACGGCCAGCAGATCGCCCGTTCCGACAATACCGGGTCATGGACCACCGGAGCACATCTCCATCTTGCGATCAAGAAAAACGGCTCGTATGTGAATCCCAGAAGCGTTCCCGGACTTCCCCTCCCGCCTCGCTGAAGAACATCGAATCACGCAGCCGGCCCGTCAGGAATCAACTGGCGGGTCGGTTCGTTTCAGTGTCGTATATTCGTATTGACTCGTGGATGGAAAGTGTATACCCCCATGAGGCTCCTCGTGTGAGGTGTTGAGATAAACGTGTGAAACCGGTCGAAGAGGACTCGTCATTTTGGGAAGGATGCCCGGCATGAGCCTTGAAGAGAAAGTCGTTTCCATCATTTCGCGAAATATCGAGAAAAAGAAAAAAGATGCCGTGTCGCTGTCCAGTGATCTTGTCTCGGATCTCGGAGCGGATTCGCTCGCGGTGATCATGATCATCCAGGCGCTCGAGGACGAGTTTGGCATCTCGATCGACGATGAGGATTTCAAGAAGATCAAGACGGTTCGCGACATCGTGGAAAACCTGAAAACCAGGTATCCTGCGCTCCTGGAAATGAAATGAGTCCCGCCGATTTCTACCGCCGGTTCGAACTCGACGACAGTATCGTTCGCGAGACGGGATTCAATCCCTACTACTGCAATATCCAGAGTGGTCTTTCCGATCCGATCCGCGTCGACGGCCGCGACTTCGTCGATCTCGCCTCGAACAATTATCTCGGCCTGGCGGCAGATTCCCGGGTCACCCATGCCGTCGCCGAAGCGGTTGAGCGGCATGGGACATCGATGTGTGGAACCCCGATCGCCACGGGATGTCACGAGTTGTATCGCAGCCTCGAGCGGAAGCTTGCGGCGTTTCTCGATCTCGAGGATGCCGTCATCCTTCCTTCCGCCTACCAGGCGAACAATGCTGTCTTCGGCGTCATCGCGGGAAAAGAGGATGTTATCCTCATCGACCATTTCGCCCACTCGTCGCTCGTCCAGGGAGCCCGTGCGGCCGGCTGCTTGATCCGACCGTTCCTCCACAACGATCCCGACCATCTTCGGTCGATCCTGAGAAAGCTGAAGGATGTCCGGCAGGCGTTCGTCGTCACGGAGTCGGTCTTTTCGACCGAGGGCAGCATCGCGCCATTCCAAAATATTATAGATATTTGTACAGAATATCGGGCTGTTCCCGTCATCGATGACTCACACGGGATCGGTGTCATCGGCAGGCGTGGACACGGCGTTCTCGATCATTTCGATATCGGTGGTTTCGACGGTATCTACACCGCGTCTCTCGGCAAGGCGCTTGCGAACGCGGGCGGCGTCATCGCCGGCAGAAAGGTCCTGATCGATCATCTTCGGTACTACTGCCCCCATCTCATCTATTCGACTGCCGTCACCCCTGGAACGCTGGCGGGAGTGGACGCGGTGCTCGGAATCATCGAAACCGAGTTCGGCCGAATCGGCGCAAGGATGCGCGAAAACCGTGACCGCATCAGGCATGCCCTCACCTCGGCCGGTTTCGCCGTCATTCCCGGCGATGCCCCCATCAATGCGATCGAGGCCGGAGATTCGGCCCGTACGATCCGGCTGGCGAAGGGCTTTTTCGGGGAACGGATTCTCGCGACGCCGTTCATTCACCCATCGGTACCCCTCGACGACGGGCGTCTCCGCCTCATCGCCGGGGCGCATCTGAGCGAAGAGTCTCTCCATGCCGTGCTCGAGGCAATCCCACGGATTGCCCGGCAGTTTTTTGCAGACGCCGGCTGAGACGTGGAGACGATGAAACGACGCGTCGTCGTGACGGGAATTGGCCCGATCACATCCATCGGCATCGGGAAGCGCGACTTCTTCGACA
>JAGOCE010000494.1 GCA_017998915.1 Candidatus Ozemibacteraceae bacterium | reverse complement strand
AGCTCTTCCTGACGACGCGATCTTCTGCCGCGACGCCGACCTTGAACAGGTCGAATCGGTGCTGGTAGTTCCCCGTGTAACCCCAGTTCTTGCTCTTGAATCCATACGTCGGGGAAAACTCGAGCCTGTTGCGGTCGAGACGGTCGGCCCGATAGCTGTAAACGCCGAAAACGGCTCCCTGGTCATCTCGGTTCATTTTCGGCAGCCAGAAGGAACTTCGGTATTCCGGCGTGTATCTCCTGCTGTCGAGCTTCGCTGGAAGTTCGGGCTCAGTGGTGGAGACAGTGGAAACGGCTGCCGTATTCCCGGGGCTGAACATCCCGAGAGCAATGTCAGGGGTGCCTGAACAAGTCGTGTCGATGGACACGGCTGGTCCTTCAGGAATCAGCGGTGCCAGTGATGCCGACAGGTCGACGATGAGGGGACGGAAACCGCCGTTTTTCAAGGTGATGACGAGAGGAGTTCCGTCCTCCATCAGATCGTAATCCCAGACGCCGCCGGGAAGCCGTGTCAGGCGGATCGCAGTCGATGTTCCCGCGGGGATCCGGAACAGCTGGAGCGTTCGGTTCTGGGTCTCGGCGCAAAACAGGACATCGTCTCCATGCACGCTGGGATACCGCATGAGACCGCAGTTCGTGAACAGAACGACCGGGACGGCAACACTCCCTGACGCAGGCCGATCTCCGGCTGCATCGGCGGGAAGATCGACGCCCATCAACTGGCGCATCATGCCTTCCTGCTGGATGTAGAGGAGGCGGCCGCGACGTGTATCGAGGGCAACGTCGAGAGGTCTCATCGAGGGGGGGAACTCGAATTCGGTGCGTGCTGTCGGACGATTTCCCGCACGTGGGGACGAAGAGGCTGCCGCGACGGGGACGGATCTGACACGCGTCATGCCGTTTTCGACGTTGAGATACCAGAGCCTGCCTGCCGAAATGCGAAGCGGCCTGAAACTCCCCGGCTCATCGACGACCTGGAACGGTCTTCCCTTCATGGGCACCGCCCAAAGCGAAAGTCTTCGCTGCCTCATATCATTAACTATATATTTCCCAATATATGTCGTTCCCGTCTCGGAGTCGACGAGAAGGCCCGGATGCACGTTTTCGAGGACGGTGCGTGCGTTTCCCTTCGCGGCGGTCGTTCCGTTTCCGAGACGCCAGAGGTCGTACACTTCCTCGCGGCGCTTCGCCGAACTGACCCAGATCCAGCCGGCATTTCCCGGTAGTCTGCGGAGCCCCTGGTAAAAGCCGCCTTCTCCGAACTCGCCCGGCGATGTCCCCTCAGAACCGGGAAGATCACGCTTTTTGCATTCGAGTTTCACGAAATCGGAGAACTCGCGAAAGGCATCTTTCAGGGACATCCCGAACGCCTCACGGAACATATCGTCGAACCTGGCTGGATTTCCGGCGATCCGCCGCATGAGATGATACCCGGCATCCGGTTTCGAACGGGCGTGAAGGAAATTCATCAACGCGTGCGCCTGGAAACTCATTTCCTCGCGAACCAGCGACTCGCGGCTGTTGATGAGCGCCAAGTCGTTCATCGAATACATGCGGTCCGAGCGGGCCATGTCGTAGAGCCTACTGACATGGAGTGAATCCATTGGGAATGCGTTGTACAGGGCCATACCCTCGATGAACCACGGCGGCATCGAGAGAACACCGAGGCGTCGCCTGATCGCCGTCTTCGCCGGTCCAAGCGTTCTGAGGATCATGATGTGCGCGAGACGGAGAGCGAACCGATCTTCAAACGAGTAGCCACGGGTGCTCAGAGCACCGATTTCCTCGGTCAGACCGATCGTGATCGTATCGAAGTTCGGATCCGCCGTGCTTGTCTCTCGGTCGTCATGATCGATGAGAATGACCGAGACTTCGAACGTCGAAAGACTGGGAAACTGTGCCGTCATGCGGTCTTTGACGCGTCTGAGAGTCGCCATGACCCTGGGCATCACCGGATCGCACCGTTCCGGATAATACACCCGGACGCCGCCTGACGTCGTCACGCGGTATTTGCCGCTCATGCGGTAGACGTCGTTGAGTTCGACCGATTCGGCTGGCCCCGTACCGAGCAGGAACAGCAACGAGAAAACAAGGGCGGGAAGAAAACCTCGCATCAACGCGCAATGACGATTCATGCTCTTTCCTCAAATATCTCTCATCAGCCTGCAGCTTGTTTCTGCCGCCAGGCACCGTTTCTCCCGTTGTTCCGTCTCCCCTCGACGAGACCGAAAAACTCGGCGCTCACGCTGTTCCTGCCGCAGATGTCTTCCCAGCCTTTGATCAGGGCCGGCGCAATAGAAACCCGGAAGCCGGCCTTCGGCTGGATCGTCACGACGTCCTTCTCGGACGTCGTCACCTTGATTTTGAATCCGATCAATCCGGGGTTTGCGCGAAGCAGCTTCAACAGACGCTCATACGTCTCCTTCGTCGCGACCTGGGACGGAATCATGAACGTGAGCGTGGCTGCCCCATCGCGGTTGAGGTCGGCCAGCGTCAGGATCTGTTCGGCATTCACCTTCACTTCGTCGTTCTTCAGTTCGCTCCTGACAACCATGAAGAGCGGTTCTTCGATGATCAGGCTCTTCGATGTCTCGGTATACAGCTTTGGGAAGACGGTCACGTCCAGCGCGGCGTTTTCCGCTTCCATCGCCAGGAACGCCATG
>JAGOCE010000095.1 GCA_017998915.1 Candidatus Ozemibacteraceae bacterium | reverse complement strand
CCGACCCGCGCCCGACCCGTCCCGATTTCATCGATCTCTTCTGCATCGACACCGACCTGTTCGACGCCAAGGCCCACGAGAAGGTAGAAGGCGCGAAGCTCAAAGAAGAAGAGTATCACCAGATCAACATCCAGAACGCCAACCAGATCACCGGGAACCTCGACACCGACACCTACGGGTATCTCAACGAGTGGTTCCCGGCGAAGCTGAAGCACCACCTCGGCCAGATCAGCCAGGGCGCGCACCAGTTTCGGTTCACCGGCCGGTTCGGCCTGTTCGTCGACATCCAGCGCATCTACCAGCAGCTCAAGGCCAAGATCAGCCGCGTCATTTCGCGCAAGAACGTCAACCAGGAAGACCAGATCGTGCCGCTGACGAACAAGCAGGGCCAGATCCTGACCCCCGAGTTCTACGTCGTCGGCTCGCTGTGCGGCGGCTCGGGCGCCGGCATGTTCATGGACATCGCCTACCTGTTGAAGATGGCGTATTACCAGCTGTCCGGCGGCAGGGGAAAGCCGAGCATGGTCGGCATCCAGCTCACGCCCGAAGCCTTCACCCAGATCGCGATCGATCCGAACGTGAACGCGACCGGCCGGCTCGAGGCCAACGGCTACGCGTCCCTCGTCGAAGCGTTCTACTTCATGAACAAGGAGAAGTTCCCGCCGACCAAGAGCGCGAAGGACATCCTGACGCAGGACCGCCGCAACAAGCTGATGGTGAACTTCGGGCCGGTCGGCAAGAGCCACGACGCCACGACATTCGGCTCGACCTGCGAGGAAACGCCGTTCGACCAGCTGTACTTGCTCGGCACCAGCAGCCTCGACGACATCGCCACCTACGACACGATCGCCGCCGAGTTCGTGTTCACGAAGCTCGCGACGAACCTCCGCCAGGCGCAGAACTCGATGCTCGACAACGCATCGCAGGTGCTCGGCCAGCTCAGCTCCGATCTCGAGGGCAAGCAGCTCAAATGCCTCAGTACCGCCGGCTACAAGAGCTTCTACTACCCCCTCGACGTGATCATGGACCTGTACACCTTCAAGCTGTCGATGGACGTGACGCGGTGGCTCAAGCTGTCGAGCGACAACATCACGATCGACGGCATGGTGAGCGAGTTCGCCGAGTCGAACCCGGACAAGCTCGACCTGACGCCCGACGGCGTGTTCGCGCTTTCCAAGAAGCTGATTCCGCGGGCCCAGTATTGGGACAACCCGCAGTTCCACACGATGCGCACCGAGGCCCAGCAGCAGACGGGCGAATCGGCCAGCGCCTACATCCTGCGCAAGATCGACGAGATGGACCGGGTCAAGGTGAAGAAAGACGAGATCAAGGGCCGCGTCCGGGTCGAGTTCGAGAAAGCCGCGATCGAAGGCGGCAAGGTGCTGAAGGCGAAGATCATCGAGATCATCGACAATCCCGACCAGGGCGCCCTGATCGCGATCGACTTTCTGACCGCGTTCGAGAAGTATCTGCAGCGGTTCCCGCGCGACGTGCTGGGCCGCAAGGATGAAGACCTGCGCAACCGCCAGCTGAAAGAGCAGCGCGAGTATGTCGCGGCCCGCGATGCGCTTTCCAACCGGCTGAATTCGATGTTCGGGCTCGGCGGCAAGTTCCTCGAGCTGGGCACGCTTCTCTCGGTTTCGAACATCCGTGAGGAGTTCGCGAAGCTCGAGAAGGAAGCGCAGGAAGCGGTCGAGATGGAGTATGAGCGGTTCTGCCTCTCCTGCGCCGCCGACTTCCTGAAATACCTCGGCACCCAGGCGCAGAACCTGCGCAAACAGGTCGAGGAGTTCGGCCGCAAGCTCGACGCGGTGTCGAAGAACGGCATGATCGAGCGCAGCTACGAGTCGTGTCTCGACAAGATCAAGCCGTATTCGCGCGTTCAGGCCTACGTGCGCACGTTCATCTTCGAAGAGCGCGACGTGGAACCGTTCTACAAGTATCTGCTCGGCGATCTGTCGAACAACGACATCGAGAAGGAGTTCCTGGTCTCGATCGATCTCGAGAAGAACTGGGACGCCTACACGAATCCGCAGAGCGACTCGCTCGAGAACGATATCGTGAAATATTGTCGCACCCTCATCGGGAAGCGGATGCTGGGCGGCATCGAGGAGTTCATCCACTGGAAGGACTCGGCGAAGCCCGGCTTCAAGAAGAGCCTGATCGAAAGCCTGATGAACCAGTCAGCGCCGTTGATGACGATCAACGACCGCGGCAACAACCAGCCGACCCGCATGAACATCGTGACCCTCGGCATCGCGGAAGAGCACAGCAAGCTGGCCGAGGAGATCCGCGAGAGTCTGCGGAAAGGCGAGATCGGCATCACGATCGCGCCGACGCGCAACCGGTTCGAGATCAGCCTGTTGCAGACCCTGCACGGCATGTGCCCCTACAACCTCAGCGCGATCACCCAGTGGCAGGCCCTGTACCGGAAAAACAATGCCAAGATCAACTGTCACGCGATGTTGACGAACGACGCCTACCCGGTTCTCTGGTCGAGCTACGGGCTGATTCCCGCGAAGACGCTGGAAAACCTGTACATGGTCTACGTGCTGCTGCGGTACGAGATGCACGCCGACCTGGCGAAGTCCATTCACGGCATCGAGTACAACGCCGAACTCGTCCAGTTCGAACTCCATTACCAGCAGGAAAAACCGGTCCCGATGGGCCGCACGATCACCGAACTGTTCGACTATCTCAAGAACAACACGATGGGCATTTACCTCATCAACACCGTCTACAAAGAGGGCTGGCTCACTCTTCCGCTGCCCCAGCAGAGCGCGATCATCAAAAAATATGCACCGCTATTCACTGACAAGGTCAAACAACTGGAGGCCGGTGTCGAACAGGAGATCCGGACGAACCACGAGGTGTCGGCGGCCAGCGACGAGCTGCTGTCGATCAAGCGCGGCATTCTGCGCGTCCTGACGGACATCCAGGAGCAGCACGAGGCGATCTTCAGCCAGCGGCCGTCCGGTTTGGCGGCGCAGGTGGGACTGCCGAAACCCTGACAAGGAGTCGAATTCCATGGTCGAAGTCAATCCCGGAAAAACCGAAATCAAGATCCAGTCGGGGTGGCTGATCTTCACGAGCATCGCGGCGATCATCTTCGCCCTGGTGTTCCACTTCGGCGCGCCTACCGGAACCCACGCGATCATCGCCTGGTCCCTGGTTGCGGCGGCCCTTCTGGCCGACTGGTGGTTCTTCCATGCCCCCGGCCTGCTGATGATCGTCCTGGCGGGCGTTTTGGCCGGCCTGGCGTATCAGTTTCACATCTACTGATCGGCCATGGTCGAAGTCGCACCGCGAACCACCGAAATCAGGATCAATCCCTGGCGCTTCATCGCGTTTCTGGTTTTTCTCGCGCTGATCGCCGGCGGGACGCTCTGGTCGATCTACTCCTCGTCCTGGGGCGCCAGTAACTCGTTCGCCGAGTGGCTGCGGAAGTATCTCTCGGTCGTGAATCGGTTTCGGCCGAACACGAAGCCCGAAGACAACCTGGCCTCGGCTCTTCGGCTGCACGGCATCGAGAAGCTCGGCGAGAAGCGGTACGCCGTGCTCTTCACGGTGACCGACAAGAACGGCGATCCCCTGACGACGGTGAACGCGGCGGACGTCGAGGTTCAGCTCGGCGACAAGCCCGCTTCCAGGCAGCGTGCGATCGTCGACCGCGTCGCGCCGCTGCACCTGATGAACCAGCCCGACCCGGTCTCGTTCTCGGGCGTAATGGATTATTCGGGAAGCATGTTCCCCGAAGATATCTCGGCAATCGAGTCGAACTACTCGACGTTCCTGAGCGCGATCGTGATGCCGCTCTCAGGATCGATCGTCAAATTCAATAACACTGTCAATACGATGACCGACCTCACGGCGAGCAAAAGCGAGATCGAAAAGGCCGTCAAGCAGGCCGTTCCGCTCGAGAACACGGCGCTCTACTCCGGCATCGACAAGGGCATCTCGACCGTCCAGGCCCGGCGCTGGATGCGGTTTCTCCTGCTGACGACGGACGGCAACGACAACTCGTCTTCGCACACGCTCGAAGAGGTCCTGTTGAGATCACGCCAGCACTTCGTTTCCTGCTTCACCCTCGGATTCGGCTGGCTGAACGTCGACATCCTCAAGCGCATCGCCGAGGAGACTGACGGCTACTACGTCTACGTTCCGGATAGCGGCGAGCTTTCCAAGTGGTTTCCGAAGATCTCGAAGATCGTCAACAACGTGCAGGTGGCTGAAGTCGCCCTGCCGTCCGATCTGAGCCTCCCGCTGTCGGTCTCGATGACGGTGAACGCGAACGGCACCCGCCTCCAGCGCAGCCGATAACCGGCGGGATGATGAGGAGACACGAGGCCGCAACAGAATCCGCGCCTCTTTCCATCGAAGGGAAGACCCCGGCCGCGGCCTCTCTCCTGAAGCATGCCGACCTGCTCGCGCGCTGGTGCGAGTCAGCGCTGGAGTCGGTTCGGGCACATCCGAAGCAGTTCGGAGACATCGACGTGGCCGGCATCGAGTTCGGCGTCACCTTCCTGCGCCGGCGCCTCATTCCGCACGTCGCGACCGGCGGCACGCTGCCTCCCGTTGCTATCCTGTGCGGCGGAACGAACACCGGCAAGTCCACACTGGTTAATACAATAGCAGGATATATCGTATCTCCTTCCGGCTGTACCGCGAGTTTCACGAAGAGGCTCGTCGGAGCAGGCCGGGAAGAGGACCTGAAGGCGGTCACAGCCGCGCACGCCGGTTTTCACCTCGTTCCCACGTCCGAACTTTCGAACCCCTCCCCGCGCAGGCATGCGCTTTACGCCGACCATGATCCGGACTGGCCGTGCGATCTCCCGATCGTGCTCGATACTCCCGACATCGACAGCTCCGATCCGAAGTGCCGAGAAGCGACACGCCTCGGCCTTGGATTCGCCGACCTCGTGGTCTGGGTCACGACCCAGCAAAAATACGAGGACGAGAGGGGCATCAGCTTTCTCGACGAGGCGATGCTGCTTCTTCCCCGGCGGATCGATGTTTTCAACCAGTATCATCCCCAGCATGCCGGGGCTCTGGACGACCTGACGCGGCGGTATGGCGAGCGATGGCCTGATCACAAGAGAGCGGTGCTGGCGATTCCCATGCAGGAAATGACCGGGAACGGCGCTCTGCCGAAGGAATCCGTGAAGGAGCTCAGGCGGCATCTCGCAGATTCGGCGGCCGAGGCGTCCGGCCGACGGATCGAGTCGCTGGAGCACGGCCTCGGGAACACGGAGACCGCGCTCACGGGGTCGGCCCGGCATCTCCTCGCGCGACAGGACGAGTGCGAGGAGATGATTCACGAGTTCAGGCAGCGCATCGAGCGGTCGTTGAAACAGCCGATCCGCGAATTCGCGGGTCATGCCGGCTATTTCGAGCTCCAGGACGCCCTCGTGCGAGTGCTTCAGCCCCGTCTGAAAACCTCGTTCGGGGACCTGGTGAGCGACATCAGCCGGAAGGCGGGCGATGCATATTCGATGCTTCGCAGCACCTTGTTCGGGAGTTCGCCGAAACAGGGCCCCGTCGATCCGATCGCGGAGCGCGACCGGCGGGATCTCGAAGAGACGGCGAAGCTCATCGAGACGGCGCGCGCCGATCTGCTCGAGCGGAGTCGCGACGCCGCGCAGAGCGGGAAGCCGCTGGCGATCCGCCTACACGACGAGCTTCGCCTGCTCGACTGGCCGGACCCGGCGGCCCTGCGCGACCGGCTCAGAGAACACCTGACGGAGCGGGGTCGCACGCAGATGCAGCCGGTGATCGACAAGTTCGAGCATGACCTCGCCGATTTTTGCGACGGCAATCCCGAGGTTATCGCGACGATGCGGGCGGTCATCCCGGGATTCTCGGCACTGACAGGCTTCGCCGCCGCGGTCATCGCGATCAAGACGGCCGTCATTCTGCCCGGCGTCACGGAGTATCTGCTGGGGCCGATCGGCCTCCCGGTGTACGAGCGGCTCGCGGGCTGGCTTCCCGCCAACCTTCTGCATTTTGTCGATAAGCTGTCGCTTTCGCGCGAGCCGTTCATGTCACGGACATACGACGCCTTCGAAAAGACGCGACGCGCGATCTTCCTCGAGCCCGTGGACTGGCTCACCAGGCCGGTCGAAACGCTGTTCCTGCCGGTCGCGCTCGACCGCGGCGACGTTCCTCTGCTGCTTGAGCAGATTCGTACCGACTGGGAATCCGTTCGGACCGAGTGGGGGGCTACTTCGACCAGGTCGTCCTGAGGGCGAGCTCCTCCTCGGTGACCCAGCCTTTCTGCGTTTTTCCGTCAGAACCGGGAACCGACTCGACGTGCAGGGTGTCGCCGACGATTTCGAGAATACGAATCTCGGATCCCGCCTTGATCTTGTACCGGCGCGGTTTGAAGAGGAAGTTCTTTTTCAGGACGTTGTGCTCGTCGCCCCGGCGCTGGTAGACGTACAGGTCGGTCTTTGTCCGGTAGACGGCCGTGCGGTCGGGCTCTTCCTGTTTCACCTTGTCCGTGGCCGGTTCAGTTTTCGACGGTTCAGGCTCCGGCTTCGCCGCTTCGGGAACCACGATTTTCGTGCCGCACTTCGAACAGAACTTCACGTCATCGATGAGCTTCTGTCCACAGCCGGAGCAGTAGGCCGCCCAGGCGGGAAACGTGCCGATCAGGCAGAAACATACCATCAGAAACAGTTTTCTCATGTTCGATCCTCCGTCTCATCGTTGCGGGTTCTTCCGCTGGTTCAAGTGTATACCCGCCCCCCCGAAAAGAAAAGCGAAACCACCGCCAAAAGCAAGCGCCTCGGTTTTCACGACCGCTGAGGGGCGGAGACGCTGAGAAAGAAACGAGATGACCGAGAATAG
This sequence comes from Candidatus Ozemibacteraceae bacterium, assembly GCA_017998915.1. GTDB lineage: Bacteria > Muiribacteriota > Ozemobacteria > Ozemobacterales > Ozemobacteraceae > MWAR01. The sequence goes on along the minus strand of JAGOCE010000095.1, from coordinate 5,190 downwards.
AGAACGAATCTTCCTCTGCGCCTCAGAGCCTCGGCGGTGATTCTCCCGGTTGCTCCACGACGCGAAACACAAGTGCTGGGGAAGCAGATCCCTCCGGGCGGAACAGATCCGGGCGGGAGATGGTCCAGGCGTGCTCGGGCGGAAAGGGGGGAAAGAAGACGAGGGTGTCGATCCTGCGTTCCGAGAGGCGGCGGAGCCAGGCTTCAGGGCCGGCTTTCGCGGCGACGGCGGCCGGATCGTCGTATTCGACGATCGAACCGTCCGCCGTGATCGGAACATAGGTCAGGTCGTTCTGGAGCTTTCGCCCGAGCAGGGGGGCCCAGTACCATTTATAGCCCTGGTCTCTGTACCATCCGGTGGAAAAGGCGATCCGGCGCGGGGTTGCCGGGTCGTCGCAGAGGGTCCATGCGGGCGCGATATCGCGGTCGGGGCCGTGGGCCTCGTAGGCAGCGGCATACTGGCGCGGCCGCATGCGGCCTTCGATCTGCGCCAGGAGCGAGAGAGCGGCACATCCCAGGACCAGGGCCGCCGAAACAACCGCCGTATCTGACCAGGGCAGTCGTGGCAGGCGTCGGACCGGCAGGAGCGCCGCCGCGAAGGGGGTGCCGAGCAGGGCCAGGTCGAACGCGCGGAAGCCGGTCGAAAACTGTTCCGGCAAACCGATGACGATCGCTGCGGCGCCCATCAGCAGGACGAGCGAAAGCACCCTCGAGCGCGCCTCCTCGCGCCAGCGTTCGAACGACAGGATGCCGAGCAGGGCGAGGATGGCCGTCATGATGCTGATCAACCGTGCGTTGATGCTCGCGTACGAGACGTGGAACTTCCACATGCCCGAGCCGAGCAGGCCGGCCGCGGAGCCGGCCAGAAGCAGGAGAAGGAAGGCGCAGAAGCCCCGCCGGCCGGTTTTCCAGAGATACGCGAGGCCGGCGGGCGCCACGACGGCGAGCACCAGGCAGGCCGGGCCGAACGACATCGGTCCGAAGCCGAAATACCATCGTATAAGATATACTATTTGTTCCGGCAGCGTTGCCCCCGGCATCATGAGATCGGCGGCATGGTTGATCCGGGCAAGATAGGTGGCCCATTCCGCGCTTCCGGGAAACAGGGGTATTCCCGGAAGATTCAACGGCAGAGGCCAGGTCGGGGAGCCGTGGGTCAGATACATGCGCAGGTAGTGCGGAACACCGGCCAGGGCCGCGGGGATCGCTGCGAGAAGCCACCGGGCGGGGTTCAGGCGCATCGCCGCCGGAGCGAAGCAGAGCAGGAACAGCATGCCGAGAGCAGCCGTGACGCCGGCCAGGCCGAACACTTTGATCGCGAGGGCGTTTCCGAACGCGGCGCCGCACAGGAAGCATGCTTCCCGGGACCGCGTCTCCCAGGCTTCGAGAAAAAACAGCAAGCCTCCGAGAAGCGCTCCCAGAAGCGGGATATCGACGTAGGTCGTCGCGAGGAACGCGAACACGGCCGGCATGAACCCGATGATCACGGCCGGGATCGCGGCCCGGCGGGCAGGCAGACCGAGGGATCGCCCGAGTTCGTAGAGGGCGGCCATCGCGAGCCCCCAGGCCGGAAACGCCGCGATGCCGGCCACCAGGTCGCCGTGGAACGGCAGGATCAGCCAGGCGATCATCCCCTCGCCCGCCGTCGGGTAGAACCGGTATTTGATCCCCCAGGGGCCGGGCGAATCGATGTCGAACCAGCCTCCCGTCCGGACGAAATTTCCGGCAAAAAGGTCGTGATAGGAAAGCGAATCGAAGGAGATCGAGAGGTTCAGCACGCCCCGGACCATCGTGATGCCGGCGGCGGCGGCGGCGAACAGGACGAGCCTGCGAGCCGGGCCCGCGAGAGCCTGGTCGATGCGCGAGCGAAGATTATCCACATCGGTGCGAAGCATGTTCGCCAGGGAGGAATCGTTTCGTGGGTAACGTGTCCGGACAAAGGCGACGATCGCCGCGAACGCTCCGGTAAAGCCCATGACGACCGGCAATCGGAACGCATGCCCCTGCGCGAGGAGTTGAAACAGGCAGATCTGGAACCACTGGCCGGCCACGACCGCCCCGGCCCAGCGCCGGGCGGTGGAGCCACGCGGCAAGGCCATACACCGCATATCCGAGCAGGGCAAACAGCAGGAGAAAACCGATGGAATTGATTACATCATTCATTATATATCATACCGTAGATGAACGTTCACTTTTTTCCGTTTCATCCGCCCACATTCCAAGCCATGCCGGACAGGCACCAGCGCGCCCAGCTCATTTCGAAGCGCCGTCGATGGCGCCGCGGAAGCGGACCATTCCGACCCCCAGGCCGAGGAAGAGCAGGGCCACCCCGACGAACAGCAGGATGAACCAGGTGTGGATCCCGCGTTCGAGGAGGGCTTCCTGCGGGCGGTCCGGGTTGTAATACACCGTGACACGGGTTCCGACGGCATAGCTTGCCACGACGGAATCGGCCCATTCCCTGTCGCCGGAGGAGGTCACCAGGCTGGAGATTTCTTCGCCCTCGAACGATTGCGAGGAGGAGCCGACGCGGTAGGCATATCGCACGCGCGGGGTATACATGTGATGGGTGCGACCGTTCTTGTATTCGCTCCGCTCGCCCACCCAGCTTTTGACAATCGTTCCCGACGTCGACGGCCAGGAGAGCGTTGCGTAGTCGCTCTTCGCGAAATACCCGACCATGACACCTCCCAGAACGCCGGTCAGCAGGAAAAACACCGCCATCTGCACGGCCAGGCCCCGCCGGGATGAAGGACATCCCCGAAAATTTCGGCCCTTCTCCGTCATTGCCGCTCCTTCTCCTTTGCCATCACGCGAAACACCATCGTCGGGGAAGCCGGGCCCTCCGGCACGAACAGGTCAGGCCGAGCCATCACCCAGTCATGCTCGGGGGGAAACGGCGGAAACAGAACGACAGTATCGATCCTCTGTTCCTGAAGTCGCCGGTACCACGCATCGAAATCCGCTTTTTTCGCGATCAGGGCAGGATCGTCATATTCGATGATCTCTCCGGTATTGGTGATGGGAAGGTATGTGACATGGTTCTGGAGGGACCGCCCCATCAAGGGTGCCCAGAGCCATTCGTAGGTAATGATCCCCCATCCCGTGGAAAAGGCTATGCGACGGGGACGGGACACGTCATCGCACAGGACCCAGGCCGGCGAGATTTCACGACCTAGTTCATGCCCTTCGTAAGCCGTCATGAGCTGTATAGGCCGAAGCCCAGCCTTGAACACCGGAAGAACGGAAAGACTGGCAAATATTGTCAACCCCAGTGCAATTGCAGTGCCCCTGCAATGATATACGCTTTGAGAAATATTTCGTATCGGCAGCAGTGTGGCGATGACAGGCAGCAGCAGGAGCAACCGGTCAAACCAGGGAAATCCCGTCGTCCATGTCGTCGTCAGTGAAAACGTCACGGCGACAGCATTCAGGGCGATGAGAAGGCAGATAATGACCTTGCGAGGCCCGTCTCGCCACTGCTCGAGCGCCAGGAAACCAAGCATGATCAGAAGAGCAACGGGAAACGTATTGAGACGGGCGTTTACGCTCGCGAAGATAACATGGAACTTCCACATTCCTGAGCCGAACAGCGCCCCGGCTGACGCTGCCAGCGACAGCGCACAATATGCCGCAACACCTCTGCTGAAGCGATCCCACAAGATTTTTAGGCCCTTCGGCGCCAGCACCATGCCAATGATGCCGACCGGGCCGATCGAAACCGGCTTTACCCCGAAAGACCATGTCATATACCAAATCAGTTCATGCAGCAGGGAACCGCCGGAGATTCTCGTGTCGACCGCATCGGCCAAATATCGGAGTTTGGCTGCCCAAGCGGTGCTGCCCGCAAAAAGGGGTATCCCGGGAAGGCCGAGCGGCATCGGCCAGGTCGGCGAGCCGTATTTCACAAACAACAGCCAGTAATGCCTCAATCCGACAGCAGCAAGGGCTGCAATCATCACCAGGATGGAACTGACCCTGCCGTAACGCCGAGGCGAGGCGCCCCATCTCATCATGAGCATCAAAAGTGCCGCGATGACTCCAGCCAGGCCGAAAATCTTGATCGCCAACCCGCAACCGAGAGCCGCGCCACAGAGAAAACCGGCAGCCGTTCCTTCCGTTTGCCATGTATCGATGAAAAACAGCGTTCCCGCCAAGAGGCAGCCCAACAGGGCAAGATCGACATACACCGATGCGTTGAAAGCAAAGACGGCCGGCATGAATCCGATCATACAGGCAGCCAGCGCGGCTCGACATACCGGAATACCGAATTTTCTCCCAAGCTCGTATGAGGAAGCAAGAACGAGTCCCCACGCGGGGATAGAAGCGAGCCCGGCGATGAGATCGCCGTGAAACGGCAAGATGAACCAGGCGGTGAGGATCTCGCCACCTGTCGGGTAGAACCTGTATGTCACGCCCCAAATCCCAGGCGTGTCGATGTCGATCCAGCCCCCCGTCCGCACGAACATCCCGGCATAGGTAAGATGGTAGGTCAGAGAATCAGTCGTGATCGGCATATTGATAATACCCCTGATCACACCAACGGCCGCCACGGCAATTCCGGCAAGTACCAGCGGCCTGGCGGAAGTCGCCAGTGCCTGATTGAGCCTTACCCTGATGTTTTCGATATCGCCGCAGATAAATGAGCCCAAGGTTCGCTCACCTTGAGGAAAACGGGATCGGAAAAATCCCGTGACCAGCGCAAACAAGATCGTCACGCCTATCGCCCACGGAAGCCGGAAGGCATTCCACCAGGCGAGCACCTGGAAGGCTATGATCTGGAACCAGAACGCGACAACCACCGAAGCCGACCATCGTCGGGCTGTCGAGCCCTCCGGGATCAGCCAGGCCGAGATTCCGTATGCTGATCCGGCTGTAAGGAGTGCCAGGCTCAATGCAGAAGCCGCTTGAAATACATTCATCAATATCATTTCTACGGACATCCCTTTCCGACCCCATCGCGAACGTATTCTTCTCTATCAGCTCATTTCGCGGCCAAAACCCGGAAAACCATCGGAAGCGATGCCGTATCTTCCGGTGCAAACCGGTCAGGACGGGATATTACCCAGTCATATTCCGGGGGATTTGGAGGAAAAAGAACGACGGTATCGATCTTTCTCTCGCGCAGTCTACGATACCAGGCTTCCTGATCACTCTTCCTGGCTACTTCCATCCGGTCGGCGTAGTCGAT
>JAGOCE010000493.1 GCA_017998915.1 Candidatus Ozemibacteraceae bacterium | reverse complement strand
CTGGTGGTTGACCTCGACCTCTTCAACCTCGTCGATGCGCGGCGGCTTGGGGCCGGGCTTCTTCTTTTCATCGCGAAGCTGGGCGGCCGCCGGGGCTGGCGTGGGGCGCAGGGCCGAAGGCTGCTGCGGAGCCGGGGCCTGCGGGCGCTGGGGCTCAGGAGCCTTCTGCACGGGGGCCGGGGGCTGGGCCGGTCGTTGCTGCTGGGCCGGCGGCTGCGGCTGCATGGGGCGGGTCACCTGAGCGGCCTGATGAGGGGCCGCCGGCTTGGCGGTGGGCTGCGTCGCAGGCTGCTGCTGGGCCGCGGGGGCCTTCCCTGCCTGCGGAACCGGGGCTTTGGCGGGCGCCTGTGGCTGGGCGGCCGGTGCCTTGCCCTTTTCAAAATGCTTCTTGAGCGCGTCCATCATCTCGTCGGAGACCGACGTGAACGGATGCTCCTTTACCTGGAAGCCCAGTTTGCCGAGGAGAGTGGCCAGATCCTTGTTCGAAAGATTGTATTGTTTGCTGAGTTCGTGTAATCGCATGTATGTCCTTTCCCTCCCCGTGCGCTCAACCGGCGCTCGGCGACTCGTCGCCGGTTTCCGGAGCGGCTGGAGCCTCGGTCTTGATATCGATTTTGATTCCGGTAAGTTTGGAAGCCAGTTTGACGTTCTGCCCCTCCTTGCCGATGGCAAGCGAGAGTTGTGTCGGGTCGACCAGGGCGAGGGCCGAGCGGCCTCCGTCCCCGATGGTCACCGACATCACCTTCGCGGGGCTGAGCGCGTTCGTGACGAATTCGACGGGGTTTTCGCTATATCTGACGATATCGATCTTTTCCCCGTTCAGTTCGTCGACGATGCCCTTGATCCGGCTTCCCTTGAGGCCGACGCAGGCGCCGACGGGATCGACGCGCGGGTCGCTGCTGTGCACGGCTATCTTGACCCGCAGGCCCGCTTCCCGCGAGCTGCTCTTGATCTGGACGATGCCGTCGGAGATCTCGGGAACCGCCTGCTCGAACAGCTTCTCTACGAACTTCGAGCTGCTCCGCGACAGGATGATCTGCGGTCCCTTCACGGTGAACCGCACTTCGGTTACATAGCACTTGATACGGTCATTGGCGCGGAACACCTCGCCGGGGATCTGCTGCTGCGGCGGCATGACAGCTTCGGCGCGAGTGAACTCAACGTAGACGTGGCCGCGGTCGACACGCTGCACCTTGCCCGAAAGCACTTGGCCAACGCGGTCCTGGAACTCCTTGTAGATGATACTGCGCTCGGCTTCCTTGAGCTTCTGGCTGACCACCTGGCGAGCCGTCTGCGCAGCGATACGGCCGAACGAGGGCGGCGTGACGTCCTCCTCGACGACGTCGCCGACGGCGGCGTCTTCCTTCAGTTCCTGCGCCTCTTCTATCGTGAACTGCTTGTCGGGGTCGTCCATGTCGTCCTCGGTCGCGACGACGGTGCGGCGAGCGATGACGCGGAAGGCGCCGGAACTCTCCTCGAGCGTGACTCGGACGTCTTCCTCGGAATCGAAATTTTTGCGATAGGCGATAACCAGAGCCTCTTCAATGGCCTGGATCAGAACCGACATCGGGAGGTTCTTCTCGGCTACGACTTCTTTCAGGGCATCGTACAGGTTGTTCTTGTTCACGGAGGCCTCCCTTGTCATCCTCGTTTGGTCTTGGCTGGGAATTCGAACACGACGCGGGCTTCGCGCACGCGGCTGAGAGGAACTTCCCGGGTTCCGGTTTCGGTCAGAACGACGGCCTTGTCGTCCGCGAAGGCATGGAGACGTCCGTCGAACACCTCTTTCGGGGCATCCCCCTCAGGCCGGAGATGCCAGCGCACGAGCCGGCCTAACTGTCGCGTATAATCGACGGGCCGCTTCAGCAGCCGCTCGACACCAGGGGAACTCACTTCGAGCGTGTACTGGTGATGGATCAGGTCGGTCTCTTCGAGATACGCCTCGAGCGCCCGGGAAACGGTCTCGCAATCTTCGACCTTCACCCCTGCCTCGCAGTCGATCTTGACCTCGAGCGTCAGCTGCCGGTTGACCTGCTTGAGAGACAGGTCATACAGGTCATAACGGCCGGCAAACGTCTGTTCGATGAACGAACGGACACTTGCGAGGACCGTTCCCGTGTCAAGACTCATGCAAGGCTCTCCCGGACAAACATTCAACGGCAATTCGCATGGACCTGCGCTTCCAGCGCCTGACGATCGCGCGAATTGCCTGTTGGGCCGTCAGTCTAGCATGATCACCCGAGTAAATCAAGGCGCCGTTTCCGCGGGCAGGCACCGCTCTTTTTTCGACCGATGCCGCAAATTTGTCCGGAAGGGGGAGACTTCCCGAGATTATCTGGCGGTCTGGCCGGCTGAGGAAAGCGGGACGAATCTGCCGCCGGTCACCTTCGCGAAGATGACGGGCCTGCCGTCGTCGTTGTACTCGTTGAAGCTGATGGGCCCGGTGACGCCCGGAAAATCGCGCGTTGCCGCCAGGGCGTCACGGATGCCCACCTTGCTCGTGCCGCCCCGCTCGATGGCGCGCGCCATCATATACACGGCATCGTAGGCGTGTGCGGCAAACGAGTCGGGACGTTTTCCGTAGATCTTTTGGAAATCGGTGATGAATTTCTGCGTGACCGGATCCGTCCGGGTGTCGTCGAAGGGATACGTGACGATCGTTCCCTCTG
>JAGOCE010000094.1 GCA_017998915.1 Candidatus Ozemibacteraceae bacterium | reverse complement strand
AGATCTGTTCCTGCTCGCGCATCGACAGGTTGTGCGGATCGCAGATGACGCCGCCCTTGCCGCCGCCGAGGGGGATGTCAACCACGGAACATTTCCAGGTCATCCACATCGAGAGGGCGCGAATGGTGTCGATGGTTTCCTGCGGATGGAAGCGGATGCCGCCCTTGCACGGGCCACGCGCGTCGTTGTGCTGGCAGCGGAAGCCGCGGAACACTTTCACGGTGCCGTCGTCCATGTGGACGGGGATATTGAAATGGTATTCCCGGTCGACATTGCGGAGAAGGTCACGGGTTCCCTGGTCGAGTCCCATTTCCTTGGCAGCGTCATCGAACTGTCCCTGGGCCAATTCAAACGCGTTGAACGACTTGTCAGCCATCACCAATTCCTCCAGTTCCTTGATTCCTTGTTGATCGTTCCATTTTTCACGAGAACGACGGACGAATGATAACACCATTACCCGATTCGGTCAAAACATTTTCCCCCGAACGCAAACCCGGGTTTGCAAAGGCACGTCATGACGCGCCCGAGCAAACCCGGGATATATATACTACAGATTATTCTTTAGGGTGGGCCTGGAGATATTCATGGATCGAGGAAGCCGCCTTCTGGCCGTCCTGCATCGCGAGGATAACCTTCGAGCCACCCGTGATCAGATCGCCGCCGGCATACACGTTGGGCCGGCTGGTGGTCATGCGCTCGTCGACGACGACGGTTCCCCATTTCGTCACGTTCAGCCCCGGGGTCGTGGCCTGGATGATCGGGTTCGGTGCCTGGCCGATGGCCTCGACGAGGGTTTCGACGTCGAGTACGAACTCGGATCCCTTCACGGGAACGGGCTTGCGGCGCCCAGAGGCATCGGGCTCACCCATTTCCATCTTCTGGAGCCTGAGGCCCTTGACCCAGTTCTTGTCGTCGCCCAGCACTTCGAGCGGGTTGGTCAGGAACATGAACTCGATGCCTTCCTCTTCGGCATGAAGGATCTCCTCGACGCGCGCGGGCATCTCGGCCCGGGTACGGCGATAGACGAGGTAGGCTTTGTCCGCCCCAAGTCTCATGGCCGTTCGGACGGCATCCATGGCGGTATTGCCGCCACCGCAGACGGCGACGCGCTTTCCGATCCTGATCGGGGTGTCGGACTCGGGGAAGCCGTAGGCCTTCATGAGGTTGACGCGGGTCAGGAATTCATTGGCCGAGTAGACACCGCTCAGGCTCTCACCGGGGATGTCGAGGAACTTGGGGGTGCCGGCACCGGTTCCGAGGAAAATGGCCTCGTAGCCCATCTCGTTGCACAGCTCGTCGAGGGTCGCGGTCCGGCCGACGACGAAGTTGAGCACGACCTTGACGCCGAGCGCCTTGATGCGCTCCATCTCGGTATCGAGAATCGCCTTCGGCAGACGAAACTCGGGGATCCCGTACCGGAGAACGCCGCCGACGGCGTGGAGCGCCTCGAACACCGTCACCTGGTATCCGAGCTTCGCGAGCTCGGCGGCGCAGGTGAGCCCGGCAGGCCCGGAACCCACGACCGCGACCTTCCTCTCGAGCCGGTTCATGATGACGGGGCTTTTGAAGAGGTTGTTCTGCATCTCGTAATCGGCCACGAACCGTTCGAGCTTGCCGATCGAAACGGGTTCATGCTTTTTTCCGAGCACGCATTGGGCCTCGCACTGCATTTCCTGGGGGCAGACGCGGCCGCAGACCGCCGGCAGGTAATTCTGCTCGCGGATTTTCTGTACCGCCCCGACGTAGTCTTTCTCGACGATTTTCGAGATAAAGGCTGGAATATTGACGCCGACGGGGCAGCCTTTCACGCACAGGGCGTTCTTGCACTCGAGGCAGCGGTTCGCCTCCTCGCGGGCACGCGCCTCGTCGAATCCAAAGCATACTTCCTGGAAGTTACGGCTGCGGGCCTTGGGGTCCTGCTCGAGGGGTTTCTGTCGGGGAAGGGCCATTCGCTGCTGGGGGGTGAGGGTGTTCGCTGACATCGTCACTTTCCTCCGGTCATGGTGTCGGCCGCTTTCTGCAGCCTGCATTCGTGGTCGGACAGCGACTTTTTCTCGAGGTCGCCGTAGGTGCGGTTGCGCATGATCAGTTCATCGAAATCGACCTGGTGGCCATCGAACTCGGGGCCGTCGACGCAGGCGAATTTCATCTTGCCGCCGACCGTGACGCGGCAGCCGCCGCACATGCCCGTGCCGTCCACCATCAGGGGGTTGAGACTTACGTAGGTCTTGATGCCGTAGGGTTTCGTCACGTTCGAGCATACCTTCATCATCGGGATCGGGCCGACGGCGTAGACGCAGCTGACCTTCGTCCCGCCGTCGATGATCTGCTTGAGGCGGTCGGAAACGAAGCCCTTCATGCCGGCCGAACCGTCATCAGTCGTTATATAATATTCACTACATATACTTCGCATTTCCTGTTCGAGAATGACCAAGTCTTTATTTCTGGCTCCGACGATGCCGATGACATGATTGCCGGCTTCTTTCAGGGCCTTGGCGATCGGGTAGATTTCGGCCGTGCCGACACCGCCGCCGATGCAGACGACGGTCCCGAAATTCTCGATATGGGTGGGTTCGCCGAGAGGGCCGACGAGGTCCGGAATCTCATCCCCGGCGTTTTTTGCCGTCAGCAGCTTCGTCGTCTTCCCGACGGCCTGGACATACAGGGTGACCGTTCCCTTCGCGGGGTCGGAATCGGCGATCGTGATCGGGATGCGCTCGCCGCCCTCCATGACGCGCAGCATGACGAAATTGCCGGCCTTACGCTTCTTCGCGATCAGCGGGGCCTCGAAGACGAGGCGTGAGATGCCTGCCGCCAGTTGTTCCTTCTCTACGATTCGAAACACGTGATGCTCCTTCCCCAGTTTTGAAACCCATTGGTTTCGATGCTTTCACCAACCCGGCCGGAATCGGGTCCGGCCGTCAGGGGGAAACTGTAACATAAAACAGTCGGAATGTCATTTTCGCCCGGTACCGATATCTCGGTACCGAGCGGCGTTTAGATGGATACAAATATTTTTTTAATTATTATTGATTTCCCCCTTGCGCTTTGTAAAACCGTACTATATTATTGGTTCGTCGGGCGTAATGTCTTAACGGATATTATTTGCTCCAAGATCAAATACTAGAAACAGGAGTACCAAAGATGCCCCGTCGTACCATGTTCGGTTATGAAGACATCCTGAAGGGTTCCTATGCAGTTCTCGAGCGCGAAGGTCTGCCTGCCGTCACCGCCGTCAGCGTCGCCACCGAAGTCGGTTGCTCCACGATGCCGATCTTCTGGATCTTCCGCACCATCAACGATCTCCGCAGCGAAACCATCAAAGCCGCCCTCGAATATCTCGTCAACGAAGCCCGCAAGCCCCGCGGGAACAATATCGTCGGCGACGTCGCCATGGCGATGTGCATTCTCGGCCGCGACAAGCCGAATCTGTTCAAGGCCCTGTTCTTCGAGCAGGCCCAGTCCGGCAAGCTGATGACCGTATTCCACAAGTGGCTCCGCGAGCGCGCCCGCAAGTGCCCGATGTTCGCCCCTTCCGCAATCCCCGGCGAAGAGAAGTTCCAGGAGATCATGAACGGCATGTTCACCCTGGCATTCGGCTACGCCTCCCAGATCGTCCTCGGCGCCGTCAAAGGCCTGAAGGACGAGGCGATTTTCAAGAACCTCCAGGACCTCTTCGTCCCCTTCTACGCCGAGCACGTCACCCACAAGGGCAAGGGACTTCTCTCCAATGACGAGCTTCGCAAGATGGTTCAGAAGCACGCCGCCGAGAAAAAGGCCGCCAAGGACGAGGACAACGCCCCCCTCTTCCCGCAGACCCACAAGCAGGCCGCCAAGAAAGCCGAGAAGCCGGCTCCCGTGAAGGCCAAAAAGGTCGCTGCGAAAAAAGCTCCGGCCAAGAAAGCCCCCGCCAAGAAGGCCGCCGCGAAAAAAGCTCCGGCCAAGAAAGCCCCCGCCAAGAAGGCACCGGCCAAGAAAATGAAAGCAGGACGCCCCGGCCGGAAATGATCTGTTCCCCAGGCAGCCTGTGAGGCCCTGAGTGGCCTCCAGGCTCAAGGCGATCTTCGTTCTTGCCGCCCCCTTTCTTCTGTCGGCCCTGATCCTGGTCATTCTGACCTATACGGAAAGACATCTTTCCGAGGTTCAGGCCGGTAGAATTCGGCAGGAATGGGATCGCCTTGCCCGTCAGACGCTTCATCGTCTCCGTGCTTCACAGACAATCGAATCGCAACTCGAATCGATGGGTGTTCAGTTCGAGAGCCTCATCGTCGACAACTCAAAGAGATCCCCCCAGGGATCTCTTTTTGATTCGGGAATATGTGAACGTGCTTTCCAGAAAGCCTACCCCCCCTCTCACCGGCCGCCCGGAACGCTCGTCGTATCTTTCGGAATCGCTCCGAACGGTCGTTTCACTCCTCATCCCCATACAAGCATTCCACGGATGAAAGTGAAACTCCTTGCCGACCTGATGGACTTCTACCGCGCGACATCCGAATCGGGAACCGTCGATCCAAAACACCTCAAAGCGGTCTCTTCAAAGAACTCGCTCATTTTCGGTCCCTGGTCGCCGCCCCGCTTGATCGCTGGTCGTGAAGGTCGTGTCACGCCGGTTCGGTATGGAGAGCAGAACCGCATGGTGATGTGGAGAACCATCAATCTCGGTAAAAATATCATCGGCGGCGTCATGGTTATCTGGCCTCTCAGGAAAGTCAGCGAAACGTTCCCGCTCCAGTTCGCCCTCGAAGACGCCACTCGTTCCTCCGGTCGAATCTTGTATCCCCTTCTCACCCCTCTCGCCGGGTTGAGCAATGATCCAAGGCGGATTCTTCCGCGGACAACCGCTCAACTGGTTCGTGAGCGGCCGAGATCCTTCGAACGCCTTTGCGAGATTATCCACCGAGTGAAACGCGGCCGAACGGTCGAGCACGAGGGCTTTTTCGTGTTTCGCGAGTATTTTTCCATGGAACAGCCGTATGACATGGTCGCCATCGCTCCCGTTCCGACCGTCCGGACGCCTGTCGCAGGTCTTCTGACGGCCTACCGAAGCCTGTTCATCCTCTTCTGGGGCTTGGTTTTCTCCTACGTCGGAGCTTCCGGCAGGCCACCGCCTCTTTCGCTCAGAGCGATGTTCCGCGTCCTCTTCCTGCTCGTCGCATCACTTCCGCTCGGAATGCTCGTCACGTTCGGATATCTCCAGATATCCTCAGAAACCCAGCGAGCGATCGAAGCGGTCGAAATGAACGCCGTGGACACGCTCAATTCCCTCGACATCCAGAGCCAGCACAGCCTGGTCAAGTTTTCACGATGCGCCCAGAAAGCGTTTTCTTCGCCAAGTTTCATTCGGAATGTCACGACCCTCTCCCCCCTCGTTTTCCCCGACGTGTCTCCCGTTCCGAGAGGCTCCGACACGGTCGCGCTCGCTGCCAGGGAGTGTTTTGCGATCTACCAGGCCGCCGGGGAGCCGCTCGAAGACGTTCAGATATTTCAACCCGGCCGAAAAGGCAGGGCCTTCACACGAGGCGGCGTCGAAATAAGCTCGGCGGAAAACCTGGATTTTTTTGCCGGCGTCATCAATCTGACGCATAACTCCCTCGTCTCCGGTCTTGAAACGCTTGTCAAGACGGACATCATGCTCGACACGGAAAGTCAGAAGAGCTGGCGCACGATCTTCGAGAGCTTCGGCATCCTCGCCTTCAATCAACTCTTTTTCAGCCTGATGGAATACGGGCAGATGAGTTCGATCGGATCTGAGGACATCGGCCTCCACGTCACTCAGATTTTCTTCGGGGATGGCGCCCCCCGTGCGTATATTCTTCTCCACACTTCCACCAAGGAGACGCAGAAGAACTTTCTCGTACGCGGACTCAGCCGACTGAACCTCCGGGATCGTGCCCGATATGCTTGCGGAGACGTTGTCTCCGGGGGTGTGACGTCGTATTATCCTCCGCCGAACGCCGGCTACTGGAGCACGGAAGCCGGGCGCATTCTCCATGAATGCATGGATGCCTCGGCCATTTCGGATTCGCCGGTCACGCTTCGTCGGGGGGCCCTGCTCGCCGTATCCGTTCCCTGCCGGACCCTCGGCCCGATGGTGACCGGAAGCATCTGGGAACTCGACGAGCTGACACAAGCAGATACCAGCTACAAGCGTCTTCTTCTGCTGTTCGCTCTTCTCCTCGGCTTCATCGCCCTCATGCTCGGCCGTCTGACGGCCGAGCACCTCGTCACGCCTCTCGAGACCGTCGAGAAAACGCTCAAGCTCGTATCGACCGGCAATCTGTCCAAGGGAACCGGCCTGGAACGCTCCGACGAGATCGGCAGGGTGACTGCGTCGTTCGATGCGATGATCGCCGGTCTGCGGGAACGTCGGGAACTCGGAAAATTTGTATCAGGTGCTATTGATTCGGCCTTCGACACCGCGGAGATCATCGATTCACACGCGATGTCAGTTCGGGGAACCGTTCTCGTCTCCGACGTCCGATCGTTCACCACGATGTCAGAATCCCATCCGCCGGCGGAGATCGTTGCGCTTCTCAATACTCACATGGAAGCGATGACGGCAGCCATCGGACGACACGGCGGAAGAGTCGACCGATTCATCGGCGATGCGGTCGTCGCAGTCTTTTTCGCGCCGGGACAGGATGCGGGGGCTTCGTCCGCCGTTGCGGCCGCCATCGAGATGAACGCGGCCACCGACGAGATCAACCGCCGCCGGCTCGATGCCGGCACGTTCCCCTACGGGATCGGCATCGGCATCACGACGGGCGAGCTGATGACCGGTTCCCTTGGTGGAGCACGAAGGCGTGATTTCATCGTGATCGGCAAACCTCGTCAACGGGCTGAGAACCTTGAAAACCGGTCGAAAACGGGACGCCACACCCGCATCATCCTCGACCGGGCCACCGCCGAACTCGTTTCGGCCACCTATCTCCTCGAAGAGCTTCCCCAAGAATCGGCATCCGAATTGATCGGCCCACGAGGAGCCATCGCATGACGAGCCGCCTCACGCGCTTCCTTCTGTTCGTGACCCTTTTCTTCCTTCCGGCCGTTGCATTCATTCTCACCGTCAGGCAGAATCACCAGGTCCGCGATATCGAACATGCAGAAGAAGCCATCAAATATATCAGATGGAATATAGACAGCACGGCCGTTTCGTTTTCCTACCCGAGCCAGCTGAACCGGACCGTCACGCGCATGTTCGCGGCGGCGCTCGCCGGCCAACATCCGACGGCGGTTTCCACCGACGATCTGCGAAACCGCTTCGCCTCGGCGTATTCGGCCTGCATTGCGCCGGTTCTTCCCCCCCACGAGTGCTACATCGTAAGGGTGAGAGATACACCGACCCGCCTATTCACCTCGTCTCCCAATGGGCTCTTCGATCCCGTCGCGGACGAATTCGCCCAGATCGATCATTTCAAGGAGGCCGGCATCCCGATCGAGGGAGCGGCAGCCAGCATGTCCTCACACGTGCGAAACTACGTTCAACGACGGTTCGGTTTCCTGGTTCCTGTCGACCCCATTCGTCTGCAGAGAGACAACGGCTTTTATTTCCGGTCGGCGGACGGAACACACGTCCTGTTTCACTCGCGGTTCGCCCCGAATCTCGTCGTGATTCTCTGGATCCCCCTCGGCAGGGACATGACGACGCATCTTCCTGCGCACCTGGTCAACAACTGGGATTTCCCAGGCGAGTATGCCCTGCTCCTCCCCCTTGCATCCGGTCTACCGGTGTTGTCGAATCCGCACATGAAGGCAGATCCCGCGCTTCGTCGCAGTCTCATCGAAACACCCAGGTTCCGGTCACCGGAATTCGATTCAGCGAGGCTCGGCGCGTATGTCATCTGCGCGGCCCCTCCCGACGCCATTCCTGGGTACCGACTGCTCGTCTGTCGCCGCATCCCCATTGATGATCCCTGGTCGAACACCACCGTCTGTCTCCTGGGAGTCCTGCTATTTCTCGCTTCCCTCGGCAGTTTCATGGCGGGAGAGCGCGTCATCTTCGAACGTGGCCCTCGTTTCACCGTGCGCCGGGTCCTTCCTGCCTCCTTTCTCGCGGTCGCACTCCTTCCGCTGACCGGCGCCGGCGTCATGATCAACCGATATATCTTCGAGTATGAACGTGGGCAGAAAGCGGCCCTTCAACGGGATCTGCACCAGGAACTCGTCGACATCGACGAGGGAGAGCGGGCTCACATCGCCTCATTCACCAACTTTCTCCGCTCGCTGAAACATCGCACCCAGTTCGACCGCTTCGGTGGAGCCCCTGACGACTCGAATGATATCATCACCTATTTTTTACGATTTTTCCGTTCCTTCAACGCCCACAACGACTGGGTGCTGAACACGATCCTGGTCGTCGTCTCCGACGGCCGGAACTACAGCTTGAAGACGATCCTTTCCGAGAACGGTCCTCCACAGGTGATCTCGTCGGTCGATGACAATCCAATCGTCCAGTATATGCTCATTCGCGGCCTTCATGTTCTTGGCGTCGAAACCGTCCTGGAAAGCCGGAAATCCGAAGGCGCCGCCCTCGCCGATGCCGTCAGGCAGGAGACGTTCCAGGATATTCTCATGAACCTCGCCGGGCTTTCGACCTATGTCAGCGTCGCCTTCAACCCGGACCGTCTGTTCGAAATCAAGTTTCTTCACGAATCCAGCTTCTCGATCGACACGCAGATGACCTTTGCCCCCGGCCTCAAGATCAACCTCACCTGGGTCTGGGGCTGCCGCGCCCTCGACCGGCCATATCTGAGAGAATTGTTCGATCGTTTCCCCCCCCCGGGGCCGACCGATCGCACCGTCGTGATGAGCGGGTTCAAGCATGAACGGACAATTTCCCCTTCTTCCTTCACGGCAGAACTCGAACGTTTCGGAAGCCTGCATGAACTTCTCAACGCCGGTTTCCAGACGATGCAGAGCATCAGGCGAATCGCCGACGACCTCGGCCACCCCGTCCAGGAGGTGTATCCCGCAAGGCATCTTCGAGGGGTCATCGCCGGACAGCGCTCCACCGTCCCGATCGAGAAGAACATCGAAGAACTCGGCCGAAACGCCGCGTTCGGGCTCGTTGCCGTCGTCGCCGGCTCCGTGTTCCTGGGAATCATCGCCGGGGTGTTTTTTCTGCTGCCTCTTTCAGAACTCCAGCACGGCATTAACTCCATATCCGAGGGGCGCTACGATTTCAGGCTCGACACATCGCGAGGCGACGAGTTCGGCTCGATCGCGACCGCGTTCAATCACATGGCCAAAGGCCTGCAGGAAGGCCTTCTTCTCAAATCGTTCGTCTCGGACTCCGTCCTCGAAGTCATCAGAAGCGGCGATGAAAAGCGGGCGCCCCGCTCATGCGATGTGACGGTGCTTTTTTCGAGCTTCGTCGGCTTCGAGGAGTTTGCCGCCGCCCACGACGCCGCCGAGGTATTTTCGGTTCTGCAGGCGCATCTGAGCGTCATCGACGCGCTGGTCACACGCCACGGCGGAGAGATCGACAAAATCATCATCGACAAGGTGATGGTGGTGTTCAGGCACGACGAGATGGGCGGTGGCGCCTCGGCGGTTGCGGCCGCCCTGAAAATCGCCCGCTGCATCGGGCCCGGGCTGGCCGAAACCGGTGTAACGCTTGAAACGGCCATCGGCATGAATACCGGCACCGTTCTCTCGGGCGTCATTGGTGCCGGGGAACGGCTCGACCACACCGTCATCGGCGATCCCGTCAATCTCGCCGCCCGCCTGTCCGTGCTCGCCCACACGACCGGCGGACTCCGGATCGTCCTTGCGCGCTCGGTCCGTGATCTTGCGCCCTCCGGAACCCGCACGCGAAAACTTCCGTTCAAGGAAGTAAAAGGAAAAACCCAGAAAATCGAGGCATTTGAACTCGTATGAAACGACGTTCGCTCGCGCTTCTTCTCTTTTTCTTCCTCGCAAGCTTCGATCTGTTGCAGGCAAGGGAGTTTCTCGCGACAGGGCAGCAAGGGGCCGTTTCGACGGGCCACGAACTGGCGACCCGCGCCGCCCTCGAGATGCTGTCCCGCGAGGGCAACGCCGTCGACGCGGCTGTCGCGGCCGGATTCATGCTCGCCGTCGTCGATCCTTCGAACTCCGGCATCGGAGGTGACGGCTTCGCGCTTCTAAGGCTTCCGAGCGGAAAATTCGAATCGTGGGATGCCTCGAGCAGTCCCCCCGCCGCGGGCCTAAATGGTTCATCGACGATCGGAATCCCGACCGAGCCGTCGCTTCTGCTCGAACTGCTCGGAAAATACGGAACAAAGTCTCCGGCCGAGGTGATGGCTCCAGCGATTTCGGCTTCACGCGATGGTTTTCCCGTATCCGCTTATCTTGAGCGGAGGATCGAGGAAAAACTCCGGATGTTCCGGGACGAGGAAGCCCTGAACACCTTCGCTCCCCAGGGCCGCCCCCTGCGCGCGGGGGAACTCCTCCGCCAGCCTGCGCTGGCCGTCACACTCGAACGCCTGGCGGCTCAGGGTGCATCAGACCTGTATTCCGGCGCTCTTTCCCGGATCCTGGCGGCGGATCTCGCCTCGCGGGGTTCGTTCTATAATGTTGACGATATACGCAACGTCAGGCCGCGAGTCTCCCGGCCGATTTCCGTCACCGTGGGACCCCACACCCTCGTCGGCCCCCCCCCGCCCTGCTCCGCGGTCGCCGTCATGTCGGGCATCAAATCGATTTTCGATGCCGAGCGACTGTCGGGTTCCCGGCTGTCACCGGGAGAACGCCTCATCCTTCTCGAGCGACTTCTGGAACGTATGACGCGTTCTCTCGCCGATTCCGTCGGTTTTCCCGGACGGTTCCTTCGCGCCCCGAACGAAGCATCCGGTCAGCGCCCCGAGAATGACAACACTCCGTCGTTTCCGGCCGCAGGCGAAGCGCCGGGAGAAACGACACATCTCGTCGTCTGGGACAGGCGCGGGATGATCGTATCCATGACGCTCACCCTCGGCACCCATTTCGGAACGGGAGCGTATTCTCCTCTCGGATTTTTCTACAACAACGAACTCGCCAATTTCGGAACGTCACATTTCACCTATCCCCCAGGATACCCAAAGGATGCCGGGCCGATCTCGACCAAGTCGCCTCTGATCCTTCTTCGCGGAAACAAACCGGTCCTCGCACTCGGAGGCGCCGGGGCCGGCAGAATCGTCTCCAATCTTGTCCTGATCCTCGATGCCGTCATGCATGGGGAACAATCCATCCATGATGCGGTGATGTCGCCGCGGTATCACATCTCAGGCCGGCGCCGCCTCCTCATCGAATGGTCGCCCACCCCACTCGATCCGACCGTCGCATCCGCCTTCCCTGCATATACCATCAGGCCAGCGGGTTCGGACTTTTTCGGACTTGTTTCCGCCGTCGGCATCGCCTCATCGGGATTCGTCGCTGTCGGGGATTACCGCCGTGACGGCTCGGCCGGGGCGATCGACGTCGCACCATCCGTTATCTCGATTCCTCGATGAAAGGAACGGAAGTGAAATCATACACAAATATTATATTATATATCATCATATCTCTTTTCATCTGCGCGACGGCCGAAGCCGCGACCCGCGTCGTCCGGGTCCGCTCGCGCGGCGCCGATGAAGTCTGTGACACCCTCCGCCAACTGTTCGGCGAACGGATTCGATTCGCACCGGTTCCCTCTCTCAATGCCGTCGTCATCGGAGCCGATACAGAGTCCGACCTGGACGAAGCCGCCACACTCCTTTCCCAGCTCGACCGCAGACCGGCGACATTCCGTTTCACGGTGAAACGACGCGAACGCGGAACGGAGTCGGAGAGGGAGTTCCGCGTCTCCTCCCGACGCGGCAAGGCGGGACGTTTCGAAACCAGGCAGAGCAGGAACACGCTGGCGGAAACACGAACGGTCATCGGCATGGAGGGAGGCTGGCATCTCATCGCCGACGACATGATACGCCTCGAATCCATGGACACGCCGTGGGGCCCCGAGACGGCCGTCATACGGCATCGTCAGGGCGTCGAGATCAAGGGCGTCCGGTCCTCGGCGAGCGGAACGGCGATTATCGACGTTCGCGCCGCATCGGGGCCGGAAATCCGGACATCGACCATCCTGAGCAGGCTCGAAGTCCCT